>QIMB01000491.1 GCA_003233615.1 Nitrospirota bacterium | reverse complement strand
CTAATTGAATAGCCGGGGAGAATACAGGGGGGTCAAAATTGAACGCTGTTTTGCCCCTCAAGGGGGTCATTTTTCCACGCTGATTAACAATTTTCAGAAACCATCGTGAGCCACAATCCTTTGGTTTAATCAAGGTCGTTCCGGGCTTTAACCAGTGTAGGGAAGCTTTATCTCCAAGTAAGGTTTTAGTGTGATCGAGTGCTTTTACAAAGCACTCAAGGCCGTTCCATTGAAGGGAGGGCTCTATGTCTTTAGTGCCGATGCCAAGAGATGGTGTGTCTGTTGAAGCGTTCTGCGATGAAACGTTATCAGTTAGGTGTCCGTACCTTTCCTCTGGCTGATTGCGTTCAGCGCCTTTGGCTGGTGTTGAGATGTTTGAACTGACCGTTGGAGCTTCTTTCTTCTGGGTAAATTCAGGGGTAATCATGATGTTATCGAGATCGGATAAAGAGGTTGATTGGATATGAATATATTTCTTTGGTCGTGATATGTGCGAAGAAGTGCTGTCTAGGATGAGCTCTTCAGAAGGCGATTCTGCAGCGTTTGTCATTTCTGAGGTGTCAGTGAATTCCTCTCCTTTCTGTTTGTTTTTGTGTCTTGGCTCCCCCTCCAGTTTGCGTTCAATATAATTTGGATGTGTTGGCACAATCGTTTTGAATGGAACTGAATAGCCACGCACATCTAAAATTTCCTGAAGCCAAAAATAAGTATCACCTTTTTTGCCTGTAGCCTGAATAGATACAGGCTCATCAAAGGGCCACGGCAAGCCAATGGCAGTTCCTTCAGATGCTTTGGGTAGGTGTGAAGCTACTGATTGCCAACAACTGGAGAGGAGCGGTTTGGAGGCGATGAGGGATAAGAGAGGAATATCCCCTTTCTGAGGTCGATCTGTGAATGTTATATCTAGAGTATTAGCATGTAGTGAATGCTCTTTGACCAGTTCATGCCAGCCATCATACATGATAATAGTGCGGGCCATTTCCGGAGAACGAACAAACATTTTTCGAAGCATCTCTAAGACTGGTAACCAGTATTCGAATCCCTTTTCGTCAATCCAGTGGAATACTTTTGTATGGGCCAATAGCGGGTCTTTCTGGAAAGCTTCTAATAGAGTCACATTACCCAATCGGGTTTGTGCATCTCCCAAGGTGAGAGTTTCAATTTGTTGATTGGGAGAGAACTCGATCCAAATGTTTTGGCCACTTGGGTGTCCACTGGATATATGAGGTGACTTTGTGAAGGTTCTGCCTGGAGTGAGTCGAGGCAGGGAAAGCCAGTCCATTTCGAGAAGGTGAATGTTTTTTTCTGTGCTCGATATATTGCGAAATACAGCTCTGGTCGTGGGATCTCTACCGCCTTTTGATACTTTCAGTCCATACACGAGTTCCAAACGCACCTTATCGCTATCGGAAAAAGGCCATGATTGTTTCGACACTCGAATGAGCGAACTTTTAGGAATCAATAGGCTTTAATAAGTCATGTTAAAACAAAGAGTTAGAAAATAGCTCATTATCTATTGGTCCCAGTTTTCTCATTAACTAGTAGAATATCTCATTATTTAGTGGATCGGCACAAACGCAGCCTTTAGCCGCACTTGGAATCGCCGCATTCGAGGCAAGTGTTGCAGTTGTCCAGCCTTACCACGGCCATGGCACCGCACTTGTCACACAGGTTACCCTTGGCGGCGGCTTCCTCGCCCAGCTTTTCTTTGGCTTCCTTGCGTTTGGCCTCAAGTTCCGGCGTGGTCAGCTGGCCTTCCATCATGCCAATGGAAATCATGTGCTGCTGTATCACTTCGCCGATCTCGGCCACCAGTGATGGCATGTATTTGCCACCTTTCTTGTAGTAGCCACCACGCGGATCGAACACGGCTTTCAATTCCTCGACGAGGAAGGTGACATCGCCGCCTTTTCTGAATACGGCGGAAATGACACGCGTGAGCGCCACAATCCAGGAGAAATTTTCCATATTCTTGGAGTTGATAAAGATTTCAAACGGTCGTCTGTGCTCATTTGGCTCGCCGCGCTTCATTACCACATCGTTGATGGTGATATACAGCGCATGTTCGGACAGCGGTGTCTTGATTTTGTAGGTGGTGCCTTCGAGCACATCGTCGCGCTCCAGCAGCGGTGCAATCTGGGTGACCGTAGCCTCCGCCTGCTCCGATTCGGGTTTGACCACCTCATAGGCCGCAATCTTCTGTTCAATCTTTGTTGCCATTGTTTTCCTCCCTTTCCGTCGCCTGATCCCAGGCAGACACCATCTGTTTTTCCATAGGTTGCTTTTCTATAGCCCGTTTCTCTGTATCCGTTTTCCGCAACGATGCATAGCGTATTGCCGGCCCTACATCATCGGCAAAATAGTCGGAAAAAAGTGATTCTATATTCCTGTAAGTATCCATGTTTATCCCTCTCTACCCCTGGCCGTCAGCAATTGCAGGAAGCGGCGGAAATGGTGCCACCCGGTGATGCGGCAGCCTGCCACCGGTTTCGCGCCAGTCCGGTCTCCATTGTGGCATCACCCACAAATTGATGGGTGGGGTGCGGAAGTCCGCCCAGTCCACTCGTATATCCATCAGAACTTCCCGTAATATCCTTCTTTCAGGGCATCGAAGAGGTTGGCAGCAGTGTGCATTTCACCGTCATAATCAATTTCCTCGTTACCCTTGACTTCAATCACTGTTCCGTCATCCAGCGTGAAACGGTAGAGGGTGTTTTCCAGATCTTTTTCTTTGACCAGTACACCCTGAAAAGCTTCCGGATTAAAGCGGAATGTGGTGCAACCCTTCAAGCCCTTGTCGTAGGCGTAGAGATAGATGTCCTTGAAATCCTCATAGGGGAAATCGGT
>QIMB01000416.1 GCA_003233615.1 Nitrospirota bacterium | reverse complement strand
GTTTTGGGCTCTTGGTCACCTTAGGATTGCTATTTTTTGTGCTCCCATCCTTCGCTGACGTCTATCAAGAAAGTCGTGTGGAATTACCCTGGGCCACACAATTGTTAATAGACCTTACCAATTCAGCCAGTGAGTGGATCGTTGGCATTCTCATCTTTCTAGGAATCGCTGGTATATGGATCCATTGGTGGAAATCCACGCCACAAGGCCAATGGCGTATGGATTGGCTATTTCTCAACATGCCCCTTCTAGGCCCGTTGTTCCTCAAAAATCAAGTCATTCGCCTGACGAGAACCCTGTCAACAATATTGGCTGGTGGCATTCCCTTGTTATCTGCCTTGCAGGTCACTGCGCAATCCATGCCCAATAAAGTCTTTGCCAAAGCATTGCATGCCGTCATAGTCCACGTCCGGGAAGGAACAAGTCTTTCTGCAGCCCTGAAGAAAGAGCACTTCCTGCCAAGCTTGACACTTGAAATGATTGAAGTCGGTGAAACAACCGGGGCATTGGAAGCGATGCTTTTTGAGGTCGCGGAGTTTCATGAAGGTGAGTTGGATTTTCAATTATCTCGTATGATGACATGGATCGAACCTATTTTCATTGTTCTCATTGGAGTCATTCTCGGAGGAGTGGTGATTGCGCTCTATTTGCCGATTTTTCAAATGGCAGGGGCCGTGTAACTGCAACACACAGGAAATACCTATGACTACACCCGTCAAACGCATGCCTTTCGAAGAGATCCTTGTGAAAAAAGGACTGATCTTGGATCAAGACAAAGACATATTATTGGAAACATCTAAAGCGTCCAACCAATCTATTGCATCTATTTTGTTAGAGCGTGGCACTCTGACTGAGGACTCAGTGGGCCAGACTCTGGCAGATCAATACGGCTTGCCATGGAATGATTTACAAGACTTCCGTGTCCCGACACCTCTCATGGAATCCATTCCCGTTGAACTCATGCACCGCTATGAGTTCGTCCCAATGGATCAGGAAGACGACGTCCTGACGATTGCAATTGCTCAGCCACAGAACCTTCGCATGATCGATGAATTAGAGCATCAGCTAGGGCATGAATTACGATTAGTCGTCTCAACAAAATCGTCTATCCTTAAGGCTTTGGACAATAGCGAAGGCAATAGCCAGGTTCTGACACGTATCAAAGCTGAATTGGATCCCGTATTAATCAAAGAAAATGAGACAGGCGATGAAGTGCTGTCGGTTGAAAGCATCACACAAGACCAAAGCCCTGTCGTCAAACTCGTCAACACAATTATTTTAACGGCCCTTCAAAAGCAGGCAAGCGACATTCATCTCGAGCCGACCGAGCGTGCCGTTGAAGTCAAGTTCCGTATTGACGGGGTGCTGTATTTGGCAATGGATCCATTTGATATCGGCCTTCATCCTTCCTTAATTTCACGAATTAAAATCATGTCCGAATTGGATATTGCTGAACGCCGCACACCACAGGATGGCCGGTTCAAATTGCGTTTAAATCAACGAACGATTGATTTTCGAATTTCAATTCTTCCCAGTGTGTATGGAGAATCAATCGTCATCAGAATTTTAGATAAACAAGCTGTATCCAACGGTGTGCAAGGCATCCGCTTGGAGGCCTTAGGTTATACCGGCGAAGATCTCCTGCGTTTTCGGCGAGCCATTACACGTCCCTACGGCATGATTCTGGTGACAGGCCCAACAGGAAGTGGAAAGACCACCACTCTGTACGCTGCATTAAACGAGGTTCATACCGCTGAGGACAAAATTATTACCATTGAAGATCCTGTCGAATATCAGCTGAGTGGCATCGTACAAATTCCTGTCAATGAAAAAAAAGGATTGACGTTTGCTCGAGGCCTTCGCTCCATCTTGCGTCACGATCCAGACAAAATAATGGTAGGAGAAATTCGTGATCTTGAAACAGCGCAAATTGCCATTCAATCAGCTCTCACCGGACACTTAGTCTTCACAACTGTTCATGCCAATAATGCATTCGATGTGATTAGCCGCTTTGTGAACATGGGCATTGAATCGTACAATGTCGTCGCCTCATTAAGTTGCATTCTTGCACAGCGGCTCGTGCGCTCGATTTGCCCCTCCTGTCGAGTTCCTATAGAAATTCATCCTGAGCAATGTCGAGAGTCGGGCATTGATTACGAAACCGTGAAGCATCAAACATTTTTCGAAGGCAAAGGATGCAATGACTGTAATGGATTAGGATTCAAAGGCCGACAAGCGATTACAGAATTTTTAGATATGACCGATTCCATTAAAGAAATGATTTTAGCTGGAAAATCATCCTCTGAAATTCGTGTGGCCGCCATGGCACAAGGGATGACATCCCTGCGACAAGCCGCACTGCGAAAAGTCTTTCGAGGTGAAAGTACGCTCAAAGAAATCAATCGCGTCACGCCTATCGAGGACATAGTATGAATCTATTTCCCATCAATCGACCGACCATCGCTCTCTCTATTTCAGAAAAAGCGTTGTGCTTAGTCGAAGTGAAACAATCGTGGCGATCGATGATACTGAAGGAAATCAAACAGGTTTCACTTCCTGCCGGCGTCATTCATCTGTCCTCGGCCAAAC
>QIMB01000106.1 GCA_003233615.1 Nitrospirota bacterium | reverse complement strand
ATCACCAGGTATTCCTCTTGAAGAGTGTGCGTCGAAAGTGGCCCATAATCGGGCTCTTTCTTGTGACATTTCATGGTTGGAAACGGAGCTGGAATCAAATACAGTATGATCAAAGACCCCTAGCACTTCGAATCTTTCCCGAGATACGCGGGCAAACAGGACCTCGTTAGTGCGGGACGTCAGTCCCTTTTCATCACAAATTGGACCTAAATGGAAATGGTGATAACCCATTACTGTAAGAAGAAAGTCCTTATCCGCCCAACGGTTAACATTTGGTCCAGTTCCTGAGGCTTCTGGAGAGTAGCCTCTGGTATGGGGTTTCAAAGATAAATATGGCGTTAAATCTTCTCCTTCCCTAACCTTTTTTAGGAAAGTGGCAATCAGCCCTGATAAAATTTCCCCTCTTGGGCTGTCTTCCACTTCACAATATACTTCAACCACTCTTGGCCTAATTGCTACGTATCGAGAAGCCCAGTTTGCGTAGTCAATCAACAGTGATGATAAAGGTTTATTATTCAGCTTCTGTCTACTTGCTTTGTTGTTTGGAAAGCTAGGAATATTTTTCGCTATCGTTAAACGAAACCTTTTAACTCTTTTTGATTCCATCATGATGGTTGTATGGTGCTAGTTTACAGCGCTTACCCGAACACAAGAAACCATATTGCAATTTCACTGCATTTCGAATTAGGGGTCAAGCCTGTTGTTTTAAGCTTTTATTTGGCCTGTTGCCCTTCCTGAGTCGGGACGTGTCTTTTCCAATTGCTGCCATCCCACAGATATCCAGCCCTCTCTCTACCCTTTCTGATCTTCCAGGAAAATTTAGGCGGCAAGATTCAATTTCTTGAAGAGCGTTATCGGAACTATCAAAGTTAGCGCGGCGGACCACGGGGCGTGAGCCCGTGGGTGAAAGCGCTCCCGGCTGGAAGCGGGGGAATCTTTGCCACATGAGATGTTTGTGATGAAATTTGGACATGGCAGTTCGCCTCCGGATTCTTTTCTTCGACCGTTGGGTTGAATGAGGCGGTTATCCGGCGCTGCGTGGATAATCAAGAACGAGTGGATAAAAGGCCGATTCAATCCGAGTTTGGATTTTAAGTGCCACGCGGCGTAAGCCCGCGGGTATCTACTTAAAGGGTCGTTTACTGCTCGTACGTTCTCTTGATGGGACTATTGAAAAAAGCCGCCAGCGGCGTTCCCTGCCTTCGCCGGAGCGGCTTCGCGCAGGCAGGTCGTCATTTTTCCGTGCTCACGTACTGGACGTACGCTTTGAATTAGGTGTCAGGAATCATTTTAGTTTTCCTTTAGGAAGACTTACTGCGTAATTTTTGAATCAGGGTGTTTAGGTGCAGCGATGTTCAGCACGAATGACTGAAAAAACCCACTATGCCATGAATGTTTGACACATAAAGTAGGAATTCATACAATATAAGTATGAAAGCTATTCTTTCCGAGAAAGGACAAATTACCATTCCTAAGCCACTGCGTGACCGTCTTGGCTTGCATGCTGGCCAAATCCTTGAGTTTCAAGAAGAAAAAGGGAAGCTCATTGCGACGAAATCCGCCTCGGCTGACCCTGTCGATGCGGTTTTTGGAATTTTAAAAACTAAACGAAAGACTAATCAGATCATGAAAGTGCTTCGCGGTGAATCGGATCCACGGTGATTACGGCCATTGATACGAATATACTGATCGATATTTTTGGAGCAGATCCTACACATGGTGCGCGATCAAAAGCAGCTCTGCGATCCAGTATTCAGCAGGGATCGGTCATTGCTTGTGAGGTTGTGTGGGCAGAAGTGATCTCTTTGTTCCCGACAGGATCAATGGCACAAGAAGCTCTTGAAGGCATTGGAATAGGGCATTCATCTCTACAAGCTGATGCCTCCATGACTGCAGGACAACTATGGAAGATCTATAGAGATAAAGGCGGTAAGAGAACTCGCATGGTTGCAGATTTTCTGATAGGTGCGCATGCCCTCCATCAAGCTGATGTGCTGTTGACACGAGATCGAGGATTTTATCGACTCGGAATACCCTCTTTGAAAATCGTCGATCCTTCTCGCCAGAAAAATTCTTGATCACTGTTGTTCATTACATAGGCACTATTAGGTAACAGGGGTCTGTTGAATAAAGCCGCCAGCAGCGTACTCGCCATTTTTCTGTGCTCACGTATGAGATGTACACTCCACGCGTCAAGCCTACTCGCCGAGTCCTCCGCCGAAGGCTTCGTCCTCCGTAGGCGGAAGTGAGCTACGAAGGCCGGGAATGGTTGCGGCCTTTCCTTCGACAAGGACAGGGCTGGACCTGCCTCCGCCGAAGCGGCTCCGCGCAGGCAGGCGGACTTTTTGGGACTGACTCTCGACTCGCAGAATGTCTAACGGTAAAATTCTTATGAGGGATAGGGCCAAGACGGCCCATGTGCCTTACGTCCTGTGAGGCTCTTACACCATTAACGCAATCAGTGATCAAATCGGCATCGTTTCGCCGTAGCCAGACTCTTAAGGATCAAAAAAAGGAGATCGAACGACATGACGGTTCACGCTCAAACGCATACCTTTCAAGCGGATACCAAAAGACTCTTACACTTAATGGTCCATT
>QIMB01000017.1 GCA_003233615.1 Nitrospirota bacterium | reverse complement strand
AAGCTAGAAGTGCGAAAATTCTTGATAAGCAAGGCAAACCTTTGCCATCTCTGACGGCCTATTGGTTTGCCTGGTCCGCCTTTCATCCAGACACCGAAATCTTTATCAAGGATTTGAAACAGCCAAAGCCGAAAAGGAACATTCTTCACGCAGTGTGTCAGGAATGATCACTTTCCAAACACACGCATTCTTCGCAAGAAGAAGTGTGCATCCTACGTAATCATCAATTTAGCCTGTTGAAACCAACGAATTAGTCACTATTCAATAACAAGGAGAACCTATGCCAAGAATTCCTTACGCAGAAAAAGGCACGGAGGCGGAAGGCGCCACAACCGTGTATGCACAGTTAGAAGGCGAATTTGGATTCGTGCCAAATTTGCTCAAAGTGCTGGGACATTCCGGGCCTGCCACACAAGCCATGGGCGCTGTCTTAGATAACTTATTTCATCATTTGTCATTAACACCACGCATCCGAGAAATGGCCTATCTCACTGTAGCCAGGTACAACCAATGCGCCTATTGTGTTGGCCATCATTCGTTCTTCGCGAAGCAAGCCGGGATGACCGATGAAGAGATCGCCTTACTAGGAGAGGCGGGATTGTCAAATTCTGTGTTTTCAGAAGGAGAGAAGGCTGTGATTCGCTTTGCCTTAGAGACGACGAAGAATGTCGCCGCGTCAGATGACGCGCATACCGAATTGCAGAAGGCCTTTCCCGTACATCACGTCGTGGAGATTGCGTTCGTTGTCGCCACGGCTAACTTCATTCAAAGAATCGGCAAAAACTTCGGCATTGAATTAGAACAATAACCATGACAGGCAGATTGACCGACTCATTGATCTGAAATAATCTAGACAACAACACCGAGGGAAACACGGAAATGCCATAATAATCTTTAGTTATAGAGTTCTTTCAGCTGCAAATTAATCGTAATGTTCTTGTTATCTCTCAACAGCTTCAGCACATATTCCGTCCCTGATTCTGCTTGCAACATTTTTTTAATTTGAACAATACTCGGCAACGTTTCCCCTTCAAAGTCATTGATCCCGAGAATAATATCTCCGTATAACAAACCTGCGTGATGTGCAGGAGTATTGTTGGCAACTAACACAATGACTGGAACATTATTCGAGGACAAACCAACGATCATTCCACTTTTATCAACTGGAAACTCATCCTCAAAATCCGCCCCTTTTTCAAAAATAAGTTGTTGATTTCCATAATCTAGGTACAGGGTAAAATGCCTGAGCAGCGTATTCCCGACCAAGCCATCCAATTCCCCATTTGCATTACTGCCCATGCCTTCTTCTATAGGAAAGGTCAGCAACTCATTCTTGATCTGATAGCCAGCAATGTCTAAGGACTGTGTTTTAATCTGATGCTCATAAAACACACCAGAAATATCTGAACTCAATCTTGTGACTCCTGGTGTATTCCGAAAATGATGTTTTTGGGCAAAACGATAATTCATCGAGACATCGAATGAGCCAAGATCCAGCCCAAAACGGCCTTTGTACAATCCATTGATCATTATAGGAAGCATAAACAGTCTATTTTGCAATGGAGCATCGATTCGATGCCCGTTGCCTTCATACACAAAATATTCAGGGGCATAGAACGAGACATGGCGGTTGGCATAATCAACTTTGGTGATAACGCGTGACAAAAAATCATACCCTAAAATGCCAACAATTTCGGGTTCATAGAAATTTGAGGCCAGGCCTTTGTACGATAAAATTGTTTGGTCAAAAAGCTTGAGCCCTTTCACCTGATAGGCTTCCAATTTCACAAAGGAAAATTCCACCAAACTGCTTGTGGCATTTCCTAATAATACGCCCGTTGGTACTAATCCCAGCTTCTCTGCATAGTCAGCATCAATAACGGACATATCCGCACCACTATCGAGAACCCAATACTGTGTTTCGCCATGAATGGTGACCGGAAGAAAGATATTATTTTCAACGAATGCGAAGGGTATGGCTTCGGCATTCATATTGTTGGTAAATGTAAAATCCCGAACATCTTTTTCGGGAAGTTCATACTGTTTTTGGTGTATCGGTATGTTGATTAATAATTCATCGATTTGTATGAGTACTGTTTTCCCCGTTGGAGCAATCTCCGTTTCACTCCGGAACGCATACGTCATTCCATGTACATGTCTAAAATCACTGTAAAATGTGGTAATTTCCAGATAGGGTTCCTTAACAATCTCTTGTAACAATAAAAATGTTTTGGCACTAAAGTAATCATAATAAATATCACGATTAATCGTATTGTGTGTTTCAATCACATAGCACGTTTCCCCATGTACTTCTTGGACACCTAGAAAACTGAGGTTAAAGAATTCACTGTTCGGATTGAAGTTTTCAAAATCCTCAAGTAAGCCTCTGATCGTCCTCCGCTTCACGGTTTCAGGATCTTTATGAATGAGGTGTTTGTTATTCAGATCCACGGACCACATGTGGCGGCCATTATCACCTTCTATTTGAGAAAAGGCCGGGTAATATGCCTCTCGACGATACCGTATGCCCTCTGACCAGACCTTCAGTTCCCCATCCATTTCAGCAAATCGTATTGTTCCGTGCATGTAGGATGTCTTTTCACGCTTAAGGCGCTCTAGCCCACCAACAGCGGCATAGTGT
>QIMB01000251.1 GCA_003233615.1 Nitrospirota bacterium | reverse complement strand
CCCATCCATTTCAGCAAATCGTATTGTTCCGTGCATGTAGGATGTCTTTTCACGCTTAAGGCGCTCTAGCCCACCAACAGCGGCATAGTGTGCCGACAAAATGGAATACGGATCCGTGAGATTGGAGATTATTTTCGAGGAAAGAGGGCTATCAACATTGCTTGATTGTCGTTCAGCAAAAACATGAGCATAAGAAAAAAAATACAATACAAAAACAACACCAAATACAATGTATTTTAGTTCACTCAATGGTCTCTGTGTGGGTTTATTGATTGGTTGCATATAAGTAAATAGGTTGAACAGTTTTTACTCGTATGGTCAAACAACTCATGGGGCCAAGCTGTCGTGTATTTCAGTAGTCCACCCAGTCTTTCGAGAGTGACGGGCTCCCCTTTTTCAAACAATCTGAAAGCACGTGTCTGGCATTATTGACCCTTAGAGGACAAGGAACAGCATACTATTACGGCATGGAGAAGCTAAAGAGCTAGTGTGTTGTAATTGTTCGGATAATTCTGCCTAAGCAAAGGAGATTCCTCCGTTACAAAAAAAAGACAAGAAAAGTTTTGGAGCAAAGAGATATTGGGCAGAGCAGTTGATACGGAATTAGCCAAACTAGGGAACAAAAGACTTTCGATCTCAAGGGCTTGAAGAAATGGTAATTCTGGAAAAACCAGTTTTTGGGCCGGTTCGTGCAAGCCAGGGAGGGAATGATAAGAAGGCCGGATTATTTTTTTTTATGATACCGCAAATGAACAGGGATTTGGGTTCCTGAAGAATGATTTGTTGGAAAGTCCGATGAGTTTTTTGACCATAAAGACAGCTTGATCAAAACTCGCTCATTGGCTATCTGCCAGCGTCAATGAGTAATTCACCATTCACAGGTTTCGTACCTCTGTTGCTTAAAACCTTTCTTTCCTTTTCAACCACCTAATTCCAATAGAATACCCTCGTGACTTCAGCCTTGATATCTCATGAACAATGAGATCAGACCACCTCGGCTGCTGCCTTCAGTTTGGCCGGGATTCTGACGTCCTTAAAAACCTCGGTGGGAAAGGTGGGGCTTATCCCAACAGCTTGTAGAGTTTCAAGGATTCGTTCTGGACGACCCCAGTCACTCCATAGTACCTTTTCCAATTCCATGACGCCTAATTGCTTGGTAAGGGGTTGCAAGACTTCCCGAGAGAAGTTGCGGTTGGGCATATCGTGGTAGATGTTTTGAAGAACAGATCCTTCAACCGGAGTCCCGATACTTTGCTGTAATTGATCGAAATGTTCCATTACCTCAGGGAAGCATTCCCACCCGGCCTTCCACAATGTCTCGACAGAAGCCACGAGAATGAAGGTATTCCATAAGGCCCCCTCATTCATCAACCTTTCCCCATCCGCTAATCCTGGTTTTTCAACAAACTCTTGAATGCTGTGAACACAGGATCCCTCACTCCATCCCAAAATACCGCCAAGAGATATCCACCCATAATCAAGCTCTAGATGAGAAGGTCGAACCCCTAACAGGATTATCCGATCCCGCCAAATCTCAACTGCCCGTACAGCATGCCGCACGGTTTCCACAAATTGATCTTCGGGAAAGATAAAATGATCAGAAGGGAAAATCACGACGATGGATTGGGGATCCCAGGCTTTTACATAGGTTAAAGGGAGAAACACGCCTGGCGCCGTATCACAATTCCGTGGTTGGAAAATCACTGCACCTTCACTTTGACTTTGGAAGTGCGCATGCGCTCGTTGCTGATGTGTTCTTCCAACAACCGTCACCTTTCTCCAGGGCCAAACAATCTGGTTAGCCCGACTCCATGTATGCTGCAACATGGACCTGGTCCCGACAAACGTACAATATTGTTTGGGTAACGGATACCCAAGCCATTTTTGGATATACGGCTGAATTCGTTCACCATCACCACCAGCCAACACAATGGACCACTGATTTGAGGACGATCGATTCTGAGTAATCATAAGATACCTCCTGGAGATATGATGATGATCCTACTGACCAATGCCGAAAAATGGCAGCTGAAAGGTAAATGATGCCAGGGTAAAAGTCTGTGGATTAGGCTCTTCATAAAAACCGACTGCTCCCCTGGCTCGGTATGGGGGATGCACGTGCAATGTGGGCTAACACGTTCCACAACAGGACTACATCAAACTGAGGAAATACCCCAATGACGATAATCAGGTCAGGAATGAATTCCGCTTAATTGATCAACACACGAAATAAGGATAAATGCGGGGGAATAAAGCAGGTATGAAACGTAACAGATGCGAGAACGAATATATTGTCAGACATCTTCACTTAAAAAAAGAGGAGATGAAGAATAAGTACGCAAGAATAATGAAAAGATATTTTCTCCTTTTGTCGGATCATTACTTTACCAAAATTTGGTGATCTTAAGTCAAATGTGGTTGATGAGGCCTGTAAAGCCCACCGCGTAATCCCTGATAAATCAACGTCTTATATTCAGATGAATGATGTGCTCAGTGCGAAATTTTCGTTCAGCGGATGAGTTGTTTGACAAGACGGGCTTGCCCAGTGAACAGGAAGTCGACGAATGCCATCAAGGAGGACCCTCGTCGCAATACAATCGTCCTCGTTATAGTCGAGAATACGTTGCTTGATGGTCGGATCGGCGCTTTCCACCCACCGGTGAAACCATTCAATAGAAGCAGCACCTGAAGGATGTGTATCACGCCAAAGGAAACCCAGATATTTCGCAAGGGTTTTCAGAGAATAATCTCGGGTGGGCCATTCAGTGGCTTTGAGAACCACATCAAAGTACAAATCTATCGCCCGTTTTGGTGAAAAAATCGCTTCAATATCGTCGACTGAACAGACATCGGGATAGGTCGTTTGAAGTTTTCGGTAGATCGTCCGTTCATATTTGGAATAGTAGTACACCTTGGAATTCGCGTGTTTTTGGAGATACGCGATGGCTTGGGCAAATGCGGTGCGCTCAGCTACTGCCGTTGGTTGGTCCGCAAAGAATGTGATATAGCGTTCGGTGGTGATATCTTGATTATGACGTTCAACAAAACCATGAAGATAGGTGTGATCGCGCAGGGGGTCGACTTCAATATCGAAGAACACCTCGACATCATGAGGGGGTAAATCAACGGCTTTCCGAAGATAGGGACGAGCCTGATCCCCAGCAGAGACTAACTGCGCGCGGGCATGGAGTTTCTGAAGGGTGGCAAGACCAAGCCCAGGAATGATTGTTTTTTTGCCATCAACCAGAGTATCAAGAGTCGACCTGGCAAATTCTTGAATCGTCGAAAAATACGCACAAAGCGCGTCCCGTTTGGAACGACCCAGCTCAGGTAAGAGGGTAAGATCATGTTGCCCTTGAAGGTCTAATAAGCAGGGTTTGTACCATTGGCACAACTTACAGATGCCACTACTATAGGCTGCCCGAGTGGAGTGAGTCTTCTCAAGAATATCCGTGGCCCTCACTCGATACGTGTCATAGAGATCCCACCAGTTTTGCGGAGTACGAGGACCTTGCGGCAGTGAAAAATCATAGCGGACTTCCTTGCCGTGAATATCCCAGATAAACGCCCATCGACCGGATGAGAGGTCTAAACGTTCAAGAATATCCGTATACAGACTCAATTGAAGGGCATATGATTTTTTGAGCTTGCCCTGATCGTCATTCCCTTCCTCCCCCGATCCGGATTTAATATCCCCAGCCACATATCCTGTGCCTTCCCAACGTAGGAGATCCGGCTCGCCAAGCAGATTATCAATAGACAGGCGGCCACTATAAATAAGAGGAACATGCTGTTCAATGGCTTCTCGTGTCCGAGATTCTTTTTCCTCGCCCCGGTAGCGGGAGAGATCCAGAAAGGGGTTCAAACAGTGTGCCTTTTTCCCAGAGCAACTGAATGAAGACATTCGGTTCATCACGCTGCGACAGGTCACCGAACGTATCAAGAAATAATCGATGCTCACAGCTCACAAGGTTGTAGAGCATTGAGGCGGTAATAGATCGTCGTAGCATCGAGAAACCCCTGGCGGAGTGTAGCAGAGTGACAGCTTTTGAAGCATTTCAAATTTCAAAGACGTGGGTAGACTGTTCATACCTGAAATATGGCACGTGAATCCAATCTGCACCAATTCCAAGAATAGGCATTATCTTTGAACATACGGATGTTAGAGAAACGTTCTCTACTAGTACTAAATTATCATTTATGATAACTAAATAGGATGTGAACTGGAAGATAGAATTCTTTAGAAATGGTGGAGAAATAAATCCTTGCATTCCCTAAAGAAATATTGGCTGATTTCCTCCGTGTCGTAGAACTGATTGAAGAGTTCGGCCCCGCCATTGGAAGGCCTCACACGACCCCTCTTGGCAAGGGACTCTTCGAAATCAGTGCGAAAGGCGGAGAGGGAATTGGCCGGTCAATTTTCTGCTCTGTCAGGGATCGGAAACTCATCATCCTCCACTCGTTCGTGAAGAAAACACAGAAAATACCTCTGGAGGAAATGGACAAAGCCTTGAAAAGACTGAAGGAGGTCACAGAATGAAACGTCCCACTTTTACAGAAGCGAAAAAGAAAGCGTTAAAAAATCACGAGCTCAAGAAGGAATATGACAGCCTGGGCCCAGAATACGACCTTATACGACAGTTGCACCGCATGAGACTGGAATCCGGGCTCACGCAGAAAGACATGGCCAAATTATTGGGAACGAAAAAACCCAACATTTCCCGGCTGGGAAGCCACGCGTTCTAACATTCCCCACGACTAAGAACGGTCAAAAAATATGCGGAAGTTGCGCTATGAAATGATGATGAAATTTAAGCGCGTTCGACCCCAGGATAAAAAACAGCCAGGTTCAAGAACAAAAAAAGCGCGGGTGTAACCAAAGCATGCCCAAACGATGACATAGGTAATATTCCGAAAAAGACAGCAGGAACCTTTTCTGCTCAAATCGCTTACTCAAAGGTGCACATATACTAAAGAATGCGTCTTGACCTCATTTAACTTTA
>QIMB01000459.1 GCA_003233615.1 Nitrospirota bacterium | reverse complement strand
GCTCTCTGATCCGTTTAGTCTGGTTCGTCAACTCCCCGGGAGTTTTACAAGTGCACCTGTAAATATAAGCGCTTCTCCGGATTTTTCTGGGGCTAGCGCGCCAGGGTTGTTGCCCGATAGCTTCGCAGGTCTATTTATGACTAACATCTGTGTGGGGACTGGTTGTGGTTCTGATAGAATTAGAATTACTTCTGCAGCCGCCGAACCTGGGAGTACGGCAACTAGCGTGAGCGTCGAAAATTTACATTCAACACAGGGATTGACGGTTGACATGGGTATCACTATGCAGGGTACGGCCCCGGGCCATGGTCTCCTTCGGACTCACCGAAATAGTATACCGGATTCTGGGCCTAAGCAGGTTGCCCCAGGGGGGGCACATCCTTCTTGGTCCCCGCGTTTACGGTTCCCACTGTCTTCATTTACGGTGAGGCTCACTTTCAATTCGATGGTAATGCCGGGGGTGGCCAGTGGCTAGGTATTCCTCTCCCTGGACAGAATAACTAACGGGAAGGAATATGAATCTTTTCAAAAAAATGATCTTGGGGGCCTTTCTCCTTCTTGTCTTGCTTCCCCTAGAGGAAATCGTCCAGGCCAAAGTCGACATTGAACAAGAAATTAATAGGTTAAAAAGTCCTCTCTTCATGGAGCGGCAGCACGCCATTCTGAACTTGATCCAAACCCCTGTTCCAGAGATCATCCCCCCGATTGTCAGTGTCCTTTCCGATTCTGATCCGGATGTGCGATATATCGCAGCTTGGGCACTCAACCCTACTCATGTGAACGAGCCACTCATATATGACGGGACCTACATCAGTGGAAGGCCGCAATTGACGTCCTCCAATTCAAAAGAAATCGTAAATGCCTTGCTAAATGGATTTCCCGAACCCAATTTTTGGGCTCATCGTGAGATGCTTCAATCCTTATTCAGAATACAGAGATACCAGAAAATAAAGGGAATCATCCTTGATGGCAAAACACGGGAAGAGTCTCTGGTTCAATTTAAGAACCCAGATCCAGATATTCGGGCAGGTGCGGCGCAAAATATGGGTCTCTGGAAAGGCGATGCTGTCATTGAAACAATGCTTCGTCAAGCATTCACCGAAGAGGTCTGGCGGATTAGACTCAGTGTACTGAGGTATCTAAAGGAGGATGTGAATATTCTCAGTGAAGCTGTTCTCGATCCGCGGATTGATGTTCGAATGCAGGCCGTTGAATACCTTCGTAAGGACCACAATAACGACCCTCTTAAAATTGATCTTCTCATTCAAGCCTTGCAAGACCCCTCGTTATTGGTCGTTTTTCCCGCGATTGAGGGTTTGGTGTCAACAAAGAGCGATCAGGCCATTATCCCCCTATTGCTGTCTGAAGAAAGAATGAAACGCCATAACCCTGGTTTTGAGCATATCGGGAAGGCGATTCATAAACTCACAGGGAGCTCGATTGAAGTTGTGAAAAAGGCGTATCAATCCAAAATGGAACAATTTGTCTTAGAAACGAGGCCTCTCAAAAAACCCAATACCGACTTGCTGATGAGAAAACTGAAAAGCGGACAGACCTCCGAAATCTTATTTGCGGCAAAAGAGCTTCCGTGGGATCAGAGTGAATACAAAATGTTACTGCTGGAAAAAATCACGAATGCGAATCCCCGGCTCCGCTTCGCTTTCTTGGATGAGTTAAACACATATATTTCCCGTAACTACATTGAACCCAAGGAATTCGAGTCTGTTTTCCAGGTTCTTACTAAAGCAACAAAAGATCCAAACCCTCACGTGAGAAGGATGGCAATTCGCGGTCTTCAGATATTCCTGGTCAAAACAATAACTCTTCAAAAGACCAGGGTGATTGCCTTCCTGAAAAAAGTGTACCAGGAAGAGAAAGATCCTTTCGTCACAAAGCATAGAATTCTTTATTATGGTCATATCTTTGGTACAGACCCTGAGGCAATTACCTTGGCTCCTGAGTTCAGAACGGTGCCCTAAGAGCGGGGGCCACCTTAGAGAATAAGGAATAAAGGAATAAGATAAGAAAATAAGATAAGTAGATAAGGGGTCAAATCTTGACTTACCATATATAAAAACGAAGCCGATCCTATGACAAGACCGTTAAGAATAGAATATGAAGATGCCTGTTACCATGCAATGAATCGTGGCAGAGGGAGGCAATGGGTTTTTCCCGATAAAAAGAATATACGAAGCATATATAAAATGCCTAAGCGAGGCGTACAAACGGTTTGGCATTGAAATCCATGCGTATTGTTTGATGGGGAATCATTATCATTTATTGATAAAAACACCGCGAGGTAATTTGGGACGAGCCATGCGTCATATTGATGGTGTCTATTACGCAGCGACACAATCGACTCAAGGGGACAATGGTTCGTTGTTTCGGGGGCGTTATAAAGCGATTGCAAAATAGGGGTCAGATTCCGTCTTGAGAATCAAGCGAAGTATTCATCAAAAGGGGCGTCGTTCTTCAAAACACCATAAATGAGATGAACGAGCTTTCGCATCGCGGCCCCAACAATCGCTATTTTCGATTTGCCTGAATCTGTGAGTCTTTCTTTTCTTTGGTCCAAATTTTGGAAATAGCGTGCTATTCCCTGCAATTTGGGTCTCGAATCTAAAAATTTTATCTCTCGAAAAACTCAATCCTGAC
>QIMB01000230.1 GCA_003233615.1 Nitrospirota bacterium | reverse complement strand
GTTGACCGCCTGAAAATCTGCATGATAAGTTCAATTCTCTTGACGGCCTTCTCTCAACAAAGGCAGGGTACGGAGAGAATTATTTCGCATTATTGATCGATCATTCATTTCTTTTTCATGTCGATTGTTGAAGTGGAGCAACGCAGGAATCATGAGTACTTTCTGGCAACGGTATCGACGGCAGATGACACACAACATACAGGGAAGGCTATTACTCGTTGTGAGCCTCACCTGGCTCAGTCTTGGGAGCCTAGGCCCCGTGCCTCAGGCGTCAGCAGCACAAGCTGAGCATATTGTCCTCATTGTCCTTGAAGGAATCAAATCCTCTACCATTCAAAGTGGCGCCACTCCTCATCTCGCCACATTAGCTCAAGAAGGGGTGGTGTCCTGGTCGGCTCAATCCATCACTCCACCACTCACCGTTTCCTCAATGGCATCCTTGCTTACTGGGCTGCCAGTGGACAAACACCGAATTGACGCCAGTTGGGAAAAATATGATTTTGCCCGATCCTTCATGCGTTCTCCTACGGTCTTTGATTATATGGATCTTGCTGGCGGGGCAGACACCGGCGTGTTCCTCATGGATGAACGTCTGTATCAATTGGTTCGGCCTGAAATTTATGTCGACTCTCAAGTCTGTGGCTATACCAAACCACAATGTACCCCTGAAACAGTGGCGATCTATATTCAGGACTTTCTGCAAAAAGTTACCAGTGATGGAGGTTACGGATTCCGACTGTTTGGCGTACCGAACCTACTGTTAGTCCATTTCCCCACCGCGGCCAGGATTGGACAAAAATATGGCTGGGATTCACTAAAATATCATGCAGCGGTCACATCTATTGATAACGCAATTGATCAAATCAAGAAGAATTATCAAGAAATCGGCGTCTTGGACCGCACGATGTTCATCGTGACGGGATTACATAGCGGCCCCATCAGTCCTCTCGCCAAAAAGGTGAAGAAGGGGGAAACCCTAGAGTTAGACCCCACAGTTCCGTGGATCGCGTGGGGAGCCAACGTGAAAAATCACCAATCCATTGCCCAACCGGTTACCTTATTGGATACAGGAGCCACAATCATGTATGCCTTAGGATTAGAGACGCACATGGAATGGGACAGTCAGGTCATTCAGGGAATTTTTGTAACAACTCCGGAACGACGAACCACCGACAATGAACTCGAAAAAATTTATCAATAAACAAACGATGCCCACAACGAACTCGTATAGTACAACATGGAGAGGTCACCTCTGCGTCCTCTTAGTGTGTTCACCGCTCATGTTTGTCTCACTTGTAGAAGCTGCGGAACCTATAAATCCTTTGTTACGTGAATTCTCCATTACCGTTGACCCTAGTGCGCTCAAACCTCCCACGTGGTGGCATGTGCCGGGCATCACTCCATTAATTTGGAGCAAAGACCCGGTCAACATGGATGCCTACAAGACCACCGACGTGAAAGAAGTCAAACTGAAGCCAGGAGAATATCGGTTTGGGACCTTTACCTTTGATTTTTTATTTAAAGTGACCTTGTCCGGAACATTGGAATTTGCTCAAGCACTCGACCAATGCGTGAATGGACGTGGCTCTGAGAAATTGACCATCCATTGCAGCCATACACAGCCGTATCCTCAAGACCCTGACTATTTACAATAAAATTACCAAGAGAACAAAGGCCCCATTATGTCAAATTCCGTACAAGATTGGCTTGATGCCCTCGAAGATGTCGATGATGCAACTCGCGAGGAAGCCGCCAAGATGCTGGCTGAAAAAGGGGACCCGAAAACCTTGGAACCGCTGTTGACTGCTCTAGAGGATGACTATTGGGCTGTTCGAGGTCATGTAGGATGGGGACTCGCCAAAATCGGTGGCGATCAGGCTATCGAAGGGTTAGTCACCCTATTCAATGACAACATGATGGAAGTTCAGGCTGAAGCGGTTCAAGCTATGACTTCCATGGGCAAAGGAGTCATTCCTAAATTGCTGATTTGCCTCAAAGACAAACGGTGGCGAGTCAGGGAACAAGCGGCCAAAACACTGGGAGAGATTCGTAACAATGAAGCCGTCAAAGGACTTATGATCGTGTGCCGCGACCGCGATGGGGCCGTAAAAAGTGCCGCGGCCGAGGCTCTGGGAAAAATCGGTGATCCGCAAGCCATTCCGACGCTCATTAAATTATTTAAAGATACATCAAAAATTGTACGGGAAACGGCAGGTACGGCCCTGATGTACATAGGCGCGCCATCCGTCGATGCGTTGCTGGAAACATTGAAAGACCCGCATTTCGTGGTACGTTGCCATGGGGTCAGATCCTTAGGCGGAATGACTACAGACTATCAAATGGGCAAAGTGTGGGTGAGAGAATCACGGGTTGTTGAGGCATTGATCAACATGATCAAAGATCCTGATCGAGCTGTTCGAGAGGATGCGACCATTGCGTTAGGCAATATTGGCGATCCACAGGCCGTCGACGCCCTCTTGGAAGCCATGAAAGACGGGACCGTGAAACGACATGCCATCGACTCGTTAGGCATGATTGGCGACCCTAGATGCCCTGAAGGGAAAAGGCATTCATCAAGAGGGCAAACCAACTCCAGGCTGTATCATTAGCGAAGATCTCTTAATCAAAGAATCGGCGGCGACGGCCCTCGGACATTTCCGCCACCCCAAGGTGATTCCAGATCTGGTGTTATTACTCAAAGACTTAGTATTGCGGGACTACGCCGGCAATTCACTTGTCATAATTGGCGATGCGGCTATTGAGCCACTGGTGTCATTTCTCCACGACCCAGACCTCTCGAAAGTGGAAAAGGAAAGCGAACGCGTGTTGGCCTTTGCCACGACCCGTATGACTGCATCAGGAGCATTAAAAAACATTGTGTTGGACACGC
>QIMB01000238.1 GCA_003233615.1 Nitrospirota bacterium | reverse complement strand
TCCCATTACACCTATGAGTAGATATCGTCGAATCACGGGTACCTCCTTCTCACACAATGGGAATGGTGAAGAAATCCGCCAGCGTCGTTCTCGACATTTTGCCGTGCTCACGTACTGAGAGGACGCTCCGCGCGTCAAGCCTACTCCGCCGAAGTGAGCTACGAAGGCCGGGAAAGGCTGCGGCCTTTCCTTCGACTCCGCTCAGGACGGGACTGGACGGACCCTTCGGAAAGACTCAGGGCATGCTTTTTTGACCATTCCCTTGGCTACTGATGTCGATCGTACATTGATCATGAACGGGCTATGCGAGTGGCAATATTCAATAGCTCCACAATCCACCTCAATAACGCCCCCTCAATCATCTTATAAAAATTTTAGCCCTCAATACTCAATCAGTCAAACACGACGGCCGGTTGGTCCTAGCCACATATTTATTTGTCCACGACCTGTTGGTTGATTACAATGAATCTAGCCTTTCCTCACATCACAGTTCTTCTTCCAAAGGAGCCTACCATGAAACTGTATTTGGATACCGGAAATGTCAATGAAATTCGTGAAGCCGCCAGCTATGGGCTTGTGGATGGCATTACAACAAACCCCTCATTGGTCTCAAAAGAAGGCCGGGACTTCAAAGATTTACTGTTAGAAATATGCAGCCTCGTGGATGGACCTATTAGTGCCGAGGTTGTGAGTCTCGACGCAGAAGCTATGGTGAAAGAAGGACGCGAACTGGCTAAAATTCACAAGAATATCGTGGTGAAAGTTCCGCTCATCCCGGAAGGGCTCAAAGCCACTAAGCACATGGCCAGCGAAGGTATCCGCGTCAACGTGACCCTCTGCTTCTCGCCCACTCAAGCACTCTTGGCTGCCAAAGCCGGCGCCTGGTGCGTCTCCCCCTTTATCGGCCGCCTAGATGATATTAGCTCCGACGGCATGGATCTTATCGAACAGATTTTGACTATTTATGAAAATTACGATTATCCCACTCAAGTCCTGGTCGCCAGCATTCGCCATCTTCAACATGTGGTTGATGCCGCTCTACTGGGTGGACATATTTGCACCATGCCCTACAGTGTCTTTCAACAACTTGTGAAACATCCCCTCACCGATATCGGGTTAAAAAAGTTCTTAGCTGATTGGGAAGCTCGAAAATCATCCACCACATGAAGGGATACTATTCTTAGCTTAGAGTCCGCGGGTCCTTAGCCACCCTTGCGCAAGATTGATTGTGCACGCTGAAATACGTGATGGAACATCGGACGGGTCAGTCTTCCGGTAAACGTGTTTTGCTGACTCGGATGATAGGATCCCAAGAGGGTCACATTCCAAGGCAGGACATATTCTACTCCATGTGAAAATTTTGGACGAGGCAGAGGGATGTCTTGTTTCATTACTTGACAGGTTCGCCAGTATTCATCCCATGCAATTCTCCCCAACACGACGACGACTCGCACTGATCGTAACAATTGCAACTCTGCCTGCACATATGGTCGACAGGTTTCGAATTCGTCTTTGGTCGGTTTATTAGCCGGAGGTGCGCATCGCACTGCAGCCGCCACATAACAATTCTTCAGCTTGAGACCGTCATTCCGATGCACGGATTCAGACTGATTGGCAAAGCCAAAGACATGGAGCGCTTCATACAACCAATCCCCACTCCGATCACCCGTAAACACGCGTCCCGTACGATTTCCACCGTGCGCAGCAGGGGCTAACCCTAGAACATACAATTGGGCTTTTGGGTCACCAAAACCTGGGATGGGACGGCCCCAATAATCCCAATCCATAAATCGCTTCACCTTAGATTGTGCCACCTCACGACGATAGGTCGTTAACCGCGGACAAAGCGTACAATCCGAAATGATTTTATTCAAAAGTGGTAACGTTTTCATGACAGTCATCTGTATGAATGACTTTGTACTCCTTGTTGAAGTCTCATTCCTCTCTCATATTCCATTCAATAGGCATTTCTAAGAAATCCGACGTTTCAAAGATTTGACAATATCTATCAAAATAGGCAGGCTACGGGCTGACAATAGGGCTTCCTGGTGATTGTGATTTCATTTTTCATTCTATTGTCGCCATCATAACAAAAGTCATATCACAATCCGTCCTGGCCCTATATGTCCTATTCGTATACTAGCTCTAGCGTTCAGTCTGAACCTTCGCATCGATATGATTCACACGGTGCGCCTTCCGTTCATCCCTCAACATCGCATTATCACCAACAAATTCATCAGCTTTACTCCCTTGCGCCCTATGGAATTATCGCGTCTCTGGTGAATAGTAGTATTCTCATAGCCCTTCTCTGGACTATGGTCCCACACATCACTCTCGTCTCCTGGCTCGGCGGTGTTGTTGCCATTAATGGGTTATGGGGCATCCTACTATATCGCTATCGACAAGCCACCACAAACACGATCCCTATTGATCAATGGGCCAATTATTTTCTTGCTGGCAATCTTGCATCAGGCTGTATGTGGGGAATTGGCGGAATACTCTTGTATCCCTCTACCTCCATTGGACATGAAGTATTCTTGACCTTTGTGTTTGGAGGGATGATTGCCGGAGCCACAGCACTCTATGCCTCCCATTTCCCTGCCTTTCTCGCGTTTGCGCTCCCTGCTCCCACACCGTTAACCCTCTTATTTTTTTCCAGAGG
>QIMB01000286.1 GCA_003233615.1 Nitrospirota bacterium | reverse complement strand
AGCAAGATGTATTTATCATCGAGTCCTACACGACATTCCTCTCATGGTAAGTTTCACAAAAGGTTTCGTATGAATAGAACCATTGCAGCGTGAGTTATACTCGAAAGTTGGGGATGATCTGAAAGTCAAAGGCGGCGTATCCTGGTGATGAGCACATCACCACCCTTTCAGACAAAAGGAGGATACGCCATGAACGAGCGTAGCAGTGCAGAGCAGAAAAAGCTAGATGAAGTCTATGAGGTCGTTTCTTTCGATTGTGAGCGATGTTCAAGGTAGAGAAACATCGAAAGCATGACAAACCCGACGACGGCGACGTAGAGAAGAACGATCAGAAATTGATGCCAGCCATCTGGCTGGTCCGCGATTCTTCCGCCCATGAAGTCGAAGGTCATGGCTGCAAGGTATCCCATGGCGTCGATGATACCCACAAGTACGCCACAATGTTTTCCACCATAATCGACGGAAAATACGCTCATTGGAATGTAGTAGCACGGTGCGATGGCCAGGCCAAAAAACATGATGGACAGCAGGGAAACAGTTAAGGCAACATCGGCTGATAATTCCAGACTTGGTAAGACGAGGAGCATCATGATACATCCAATGGCCATTATCATCATGCTACCCAGAATGATGATGCGCCTCATTTTGGTGAGTACGTCAAAGACAAACCCTCCCAGCAATACAGACATCAAACACCCGATGGGGAAAACTGACGATGTCATCACGGCTATTCCTGGTTGTAAATGAAACGTCTCTTTCAAATAGATCCCGATGAAACTCTGAAACTCCATGAGGACGGCCAAACACATGAGACTCGCGCAAATGAGCCAGACTCGAGGGCTTTTGGCAAAATCCAGAAGCGCTTCGCCCAGTGATGCATGATCCAGGTGATGCGATTGTGTCGGATCATCACCATCAGATGAGGGGCGTTCCTCAAATCCCACATCGGAGGGGGCCTGCTTGAGGATAACAAATAGAAATACCAACACACCGCCTGCAAGGGCGATCGCCACGCCTATAACTGATTGCCACGACATAACCAGAAACAAGCTGCCGAGCACTAGCGTAGAAAATACGGAGCTCAATCTGGAGCTAGAGGACAGGATTCCCCAGATTCGGCCACGCCAGTTGGCGGGGTACCACGCACCGATGAGGTTGGCCATCGCAGGCCAGCCTGCAGACTTTGCGAAAAGAGCGAAAAAGTACGCAATTGAGAAGAAGCCAACGCCGGACATGGTGCCGAAGATTCCCGTTGCCAGCATGCAGAGAGCAAGTGACAATATGAAAATTCGGCGCCCACCAAACCTGTCGGCCAGCACGCCGTTTACCAATTTACCAACCAGGATGCCAGCTGTTCCCCAACCCAACACGTCTCCCCAGGCTGTTGTCGTGAGCCCAAGAGACGGATCATCAAGTATGGATGGTCCGGCGTTCACGACGGTTGCACGGCACATTATCAGAGCAGCGTATCCCAGATACATGCCTGCTAGAATCACCATTTCCCACTTGAACCGCCGGTCATTACATAACCGGTTCACCACATTTGTCAGCACACAGAACCTCGCAAGAGAATGCTATTGTCTCTAGGTTTTCAATTTATGGGAATGATGAAAAAATCCGCCAGCTGCGTTCTCGCCTTTTTGTCGTGCTCACGTACTGCGAGTACGTTTCGCGTGTTCACACAAAGGGTTCACCCGGCCGACTGAGCCAAGGTATTCGTACCTTGCGGTATCTTAGCAATCAATTCGCGGCCTTTCCTTCCGGCAAGGCTCAGGACAGGACGGACTTTCTTGTCCATTCCCTTGATTGCTGACGTCGATTATCTCTCGAGCATGTACAGGCCATGGGAAGTCACACATTCAACAGACCCATTTATTTAAAAAATGCGATGGCGTGGCATCTGGCTACATGCAAGAGGAAGTGTATCATGTGCCTACCGAAAGACTTCGTCCGGTGTTCGATAGTGTAAACACTTTCGCGGTAGATTGTTTAGCCTACAAGCAATAGTTGAGCGCGAAAAAACTGTGCAAGCAATTGCTGTGCATAAGGAATGTATACATAGCGTGGTCACCTTCTTAGGTGATGAGTCCATTTCTATATTTCCTAGGTGTGTCAAGGGGTTGTGCAGATTTTTGTGATACAACTGCTGTTCTATAGGTTTAACAATTGGGATCATACAGAAATTATGGTTCGAGCCCTAGAAAGCTCCGTCTCCACGTTGTCATTCTGAGAGCATCGAAGAATCTGGCTGAGCTATGGTGTGCTTGGATTGGGCGAGATCCTTCGACTCCGTCGGAGCGGAGCCTGTCCTGCGTTTGCCGAAGGGCTCTGGGTGACACGATGAGGAACGGAGCCTCTGAGAGCCTGAGCAACATCGCAGCGCTCGAACCATGAATTCAGTATGATCCATTTTTCCTGCATTCCTTTGACGAATACGTTTCTCATTTCTGAAGGGTCTTGACTCTCTATTTTTCTCTTTTCATTTTGGTCGGGTCATGCAAGGAACAGCACATCAACCTACTTGTCTTTGGACCAGCTTCGCCATACAAAGCTATAGGACTCCGAGACCTACCTGTATTTGGATTTCCGGAGTAAGCCCTAGGGGATAGACAATGGGTATCAGGTAATACTCAATAAACCCACCAGAGTAGCCAGTCGTTCCATTGATGTGTCGCAGCCAGTTTTCTAAATATGTTAACGGGCAGATCCACCCTCTACATTCGAGAGCTGTTCCCCATACTGCGGCTGGCAGATGTACCCATGAGAGCCAACGCCAACGGATAGCCAAAAACCCACCGACCATGACAAACACGATAAAGCTGAGGTGGAGGACAAGAACGCAGCCGACAAGGGCTTGCCATATCATGGTTGGTTTTCTGTGGCGGTTGATAGTGGTATAGCTATATCGAACAAACGCGGTTGTAAAATGTGGGAATGTTGCAAAAAGCCGCCAGCGGCGTTCTCGCCTTTTTGCCGTGCTCACGTACTGGAGTACGCTCCGTGCGTCAAAATGGCTGCGGCTTTGCTGGACGGACTTTTTTGACCATTCCCTTGGCTGTTAACATCGGCAGCATCTCGAGCATCTATGGGCTATGGGAGTGATATTCAACAGGCCCCTACATCAGAGAGACGCTATTGGTGAGCTACAACCACATCACAGAAAAGTCTATGCGCAGTCACGTTATGATGAACACTTGGCTCCAAGATGAGACGATGCGCATTCTCAATCAATAGGTCTCCCTCTTTGTGCATGAATGTTCAAGAGTAATGTGTTTCCGTTTGCATGTTCTTGAGAGTAAGTGAAAGTGAGCTGATGAGTCGGTAATCGCGTTAGCATGAAGTTGTTGGCAGAGCCGAATAGTATAGATCAAGGACGCTGCGGTTTTAATCAGTGCCCATCCGTAATCGAAGTGAGCCGCGTCTGTTCCATGAAGCCGTTGACGGCTCATAGCTTGAGTCGTTTCCACATCAATGGATCTGGTGGCCCATTCGATATCCCGAAATTGAAGCCATTCAGGCTTCGGAGGATATTCGGAAAGTTTGGATGTTCCCTCCTTAGAGTCGGTAAATAGCCCACGCTGAAAGCGATA
>QIMB01000456.1 GCA_003233615.1 Nitrospirota bacterium | reverse complement strand
CGCTTGCAATGGCCAGCAGATCAGCTTGCGAAATTTCACCCTCTGTCACCTTCCAGGATAATGATGCCCCACCAGCCTGGCCTGATACTGCATTTGGCCGAACGTTGACCGTAAGCCCGTTGCGAAGACGCCTCTGCTTACTATTTCCTCCACCTCGGAAAGCTGGGTTATTGAGAATCGCGCCTAACCCTGATGCGATAGGAGAAATAACAAGCTTAGCCTCCACCATGTCACTCCCTCTGGAATAGCTTTGCGTAATCGTTGTGCCTCCGCCTAACACAGCCGCTCCAACAGTCTCTTCTTTACTCTCCCCTGCGCACAGCCATTTACGATATTTCTTCGAAAAACAGCCTAATAACCATGTGCCTTTTTGCTCTTTAAATATCTCATACAAGTAATCCAAGTCAGCAGAAGCCGTCCCATAATTCCCTTTTTTCAGATTTTCGTTAATGGATTCTAGTACCTCAAACATCTCCAGCAATCGAGATTCGTCCTCTGCAAATACTGAATGACCCATCCAAGAAGGAGGATAAGTACAAAACCAGAAGTTTGAATCCACCTTCCCATAATTCCCATAAAATCCCTCCCACAAGAACGAGATGAAAGATTCGAATGCACAGCAGTTCACCTGGAAACAGCAGATGGATGCCCTACGATCTCACGTAGACTTTTATGCTCCAACTGCAGTTTCTCGATTTAAGAACATCGCATAGGAAGAATAGGCCATCAACAAAAGATGGAAGAATGAGGGACCAACTTGCAAATTAGTGATCGTCCAGATCACCTTGTCCTCATGAGAACATATGGTCAACAGCTTGACGAGAATGCCTACTTTCCACCGTAGACTAGAATCTTGTATGTTTCTGGGAGAGTATTATGCACTTTTACCCATGGAGGCTTTTCTTCATTCAATACGAAAACCTACAATGAACGCATCAATCCGTGATTGATGATGCAAAACGGTCACGCTAGGTAGGTTCGAAATAATTTTGAGAAAGGAATTGATGTTATGAAGCAACTGTCATTTGCAAGTATGACTATCCTGTATCTGAGCCTGCCAGTATTGACGTTGGCCAACGACCCTTCATATCAACATTCATTCAAAACGACCTACAATAATGGTTCCTCACAAGAGGGCACGATGACTGTTGGAAAGACCAAAGACTGCATGCGAATCGCTTTGCCTCCAGATGAACTCGACGAAGACCCTGATTTCCGAGGTACATCCTCTGGCAACGATGAAATGATTTTCTGCGCAAAACCCAAACCTGCCATGACATCCTTGAATAAACAGGAGAAGACGTACCAGAGGTTTGATCAAGCCATGGTGCAGGCCATGCATAACCAACGTGAGCAAATGATGCAACAGATCGGTATTGAACCAGGGTCAGGCCAAGAAAAAGAGCTATTCAAGTCATTTGGCGAGGCGATGGGAATGATCACACAGAAACAAAAAGAGAGTATGGATGCAGCAGTGATAGACGAGAATATGTCGCCCCAAGAACGTGCTGAGGCTGAAAACTACATGAAGAAGAAATACCCGAAATTCCAATTTCACGATTCGATGGAAATTACGACCAATGTGACCGACTTGCATGAACGAAGCGCCCAAAATGGGATCCCTTGTAAGTGGTACAGATTTGAGATGAGTGGACTGGTGCATATGGTGAACCGCGTATGTGCCGCCGCTTGGAGTGACATACCTGGTGGCGAACGCACGAAAGTTGTCATGCATGCCTGGATGAATTTCATGAAAGACATGTCTCAAGGTACATTTATGAAAAACAATGCCTACGAAGCCATCATGAAAATCGATGGATTTCGTCTGATTTCGATTAAAGAAGATGGGAATGGAAATGTGGTGAGTGAAGAGCGATATCAGGGAAGTGACAGCGTCAAGATTTCCTATGTCCCACCAACAGATTACGTAGAAGAATCCATGGGCATGATGCGCCAAAAACAGGACCGACGTGGACCAAAGATTATGCCACCCTGGATGAAAGGGACGTCTACCCGCCAAGAAAATAAAGCGCCTTCCAACGCTTCAATGGATAGAACAGAACCTCAGCCAGGTGAATGCAAAAAGATAGCAGGAGAAATTGTCTGTAATAATGAAGTGGTACCCGCAACAACGACTCGGAGCAATAACCCTGACGACTCTGGGACACCTAACGAAAAAGCCGAGGACATGAAGAAACAGATTGGTGACCTTCTGGAGGGTATGGGCTTAGGTGGTCTCTTCGGAAACTAGGAGAGAAGCTGCAATGGACAGACAGCAAACCATTTCAGATATCGACACCTTCCTTGCCGGAATATATGGAACAATCGCCTGTTAAAGAAGACGTTTTGGGGTAGGACTCCCCTTCACTCTGATGACGTTTCTTCTCCTTCCAAACACAGATTCTCAGGAACGCAATAGGACACGTTATCACTGTATCGAATACACGCATGGTTTTCGGGACAGGGAGTCTCGGGGTCACACGTTTGATTGACACATTGCGATAAATCGACCTGTGTCCCATTGGGACAAGAAAAAGACCGCAGACAATAACTCCCCATCCTGCAGTCGTGTTTGGCCGTGAACCCCGAGCCTTCCCAGGTGCAGGATTCACCAGGATCTTTGCCGGAGCATGAGACACCTAGCGTAAGCAAACACAGTACGCGCAC
>QIMB01000058.1 GCA_003233615.1 Nitrospirota bacterium | reverse complement strand
GGTAGATGATCCAACAACCATTCCTGCGTCACGGGACAATCGGATTCCCAACATACCACCTGAGCATGTGCCATTAAGTGACCCCTGGCGTTCACAGGAAGTTGTCGAGTCGCGACCACTATAGGAAGAGACATGCTTTTTCTCACGAACCATGACACAAAGACATGGAAACTGCCCGGCGGTTAGAGAAATGCAACGGAGGCCACAAACCCAAGATAACACAGACCATTGACGACCAAATGTATGGGCTTTACCGTCCCGTTTCGCACAAGCCACGATAGGTACGTTGAGGCCACTAACGTCATCGCCATCCCAATGAGAATTTCCTTTTGCGGAACCCACGCTGTCAACATAATGCCCACAGCAGGCAGCAGACTGCCTTGAAACATCATGGCCCCGGTCAGATTTCCTACCGCCAGCGTATCCCGCCCTCGCCGAATCCACAGAATGCTATTCACTTTTTCCGGAAGCTCTGTCGCGAAGGGAACAATCAAGAGAGACAACGTCAAGGCTGAAATTCCCCACTTCGGGGCGAGATGTTCAATGCCATACACAAAGCCCTTCGCTCCCAACATGATCAGAGCTAACCCACACCCGAGTTGAAACAGAATCATGGCTAAATTATTTGGCAATCCTATTTTCGTCGAATAGAGTGGATGATCCGCTTCAGTTCCATGCCCATCATCAACCAACACAGTCGAGGCACGAATCGTCAGAGTCAGATACGTCACATACATCACCACTAACGTGAACGCCATCACCCCTCGCACCCATGGCCAGTCAAAGGGCACAAATAACGCCGTCACACCAATAAAAAACGCCCAATTAAACCACACCAAATCACGTGCAAATCCTTTAGGCTCGGGATTTAATGCCCCATGCCACCCCCTTGCTCGAGCGGCAAAAATGCCGACCAGAAAAAACGCCAGGGTCGCTAACAACAACGGCGCACCCAAAATCGCGCCAACGGCCACCTCATGTCGGACGATTTCCGACCCTGTGCCCGATAAAATGGCAAACAGCGGAACCATGGTTTCGGGCAATGCCGTGCCGATCGCAGCAAAGACCGAACCCGTCACACCTTCAGATATCCCGAGCCGTTCTCCAAAATGCTCAAGGCTGTTAGTAAAAGCCTCAGCCCCCAATAAAATGATGACTAAGGCTCCAAATAAAATCAGAACGTCCATAGATTAGTAATCACCTGCCATCCCATTGAATGGCATCCCTAAAAAATCGTTGACATTTTGTAGCTATTCAGCACCATATTGTCATTCTGAGTGCAACGAAGAATCTGTGCCCAGCCCTCAGCCTTTACCGTTGAGCGAGATACTTCCCTGAGCTTGCCCTGAGCAGAATCGAAAGGTTTCACAAGCTGAAGCGGCACTATTCATGGAGCGTAGAAGAGGACTTAGTGTTGGCACATTGGATTTGACGTGCTGAATAGTTACCCCATTTTAATTATTTCCTGCCTGTCCGCCTCCTCATTCTCACTTCCCCTTCTTTCCGGGCCATGTCTTCTATTCTCACTTGCTTCTCACTCCTTACTGCTCATTTCTTTTCCAGACCTTGCCATTCGGAAAATTATTCTTTTACACTGCCTGTATGGACAGTCTTACCATTGGTTTCATCCTGACTCTGACCACAATCCTCATCTATACCATGGGGCAAAAATGGTGGCGCCATCGACGAGCCGCCAAGTTGGCCGATAAACTTTTAGCTGACGTGATTAAAGACAAAGACGCCTTTCGTCGATAATTCTCTTCATTCTCTCAATCGATTGTCAGGGCTCGCGCAAAAATAACTTCCCATTTTCGCATCCCCTCTTCATGCCATCTTGGGCCGATCTTTACTCGCACCATCCTCAACCTCGGCCCTTCGACGCCTGCGGTTGTGCTCCCTCAGATCACCCCATCTGACACAAAGCCAGGCGCGAATGCCGGGAAGCTATGTTTGCGCAAACCCTTACCTCAGAACCGAAAACACAATTGTTGGGGTGACAAGAGCTCTCGAATTTGCGCCTCAGGACTCGGCTCCACCAATACTGCTGCATCGACACTTGGGATTTGAGATTCTTTCAATGAAATCTCCACCAACGCACCTCGACATCGGCTACAGAGGTGTCGAGAAGGCACAATGGTCCGACGCTGCCGATGATAGGTCATTCCACAACGAACGCACTTCCACGCATATCGATTGAACGCCTCGACAGTCTCAGCTAATTGATGACGAATCGTAATATCCAAACCTGCCTCATTCATCCGATCCATCATCTCTCGGAAAATTGGACCATGAGCAGGACGCCGTTTTCGAACATCAAACTCCCATTGATGAATCATCTCATGTGCCAACGTCCCTTCAAGCTCTGCCTCCGATTGTCCACCAAGCAACGGCGCGGACAGCCTAATCACGCGGTCTTCACCATGCCGATCGGCAGCAAATATCCATCGACTTCTTGGTCCAACTTGGCTCACGAATAGTCCGGTGGAGGCTGTTAATCGTGTACTCCATTCAATGGCAATCGCCGGCAATCGATTGTCAAAAAACCGAGAAGACAGGCGTTGCCACATGACTTGCACATGCGACAACGGTGCAAGGTTGTGACGAGAAACAGGAGCGGGAGAGGTCACCAAGATTTCCGGGAAGGTTGCCTATACATGAGATAGTCGCTATGTTACCATTTTTTT
>QIMB01000398.1 GCA_003233615.1 Nitrospirota bacterium | reverse complement strand
TTGCTGTGCAAAGGAGAGAGGGAGCGGTTTTTCTCTATCAACCGTTCTTAGGGGTAACTCTTTATCTTTATCTCTTCCATCTATTTTGTGCGTTTCCCTGTCCGAAAGAGCTGGCGCTTCTCTCTGGGATAAGGAGTCATTACTACTCAATAAGGCGTTCAGATCACTCTCTGAGAGACCTTCGACGGTCTGTACGAGATGTTCTTCGATACCCAGGGCTTGTTCTTCCAATATGGGATGATCAAAGAGAAGACGTAAGGGCAGATTACATTGAGACCTCTCTCTCACTCTATTCAGAAGTCGCGTAGCTAATAATGAATGGCCTCCCAGTGCAAAGAAATTGTCCTGAACATTAACGGTCGGAAGACCGAGGAGTTCTGCCCACACGAGCACAAGCCATTGTTCCACAGGTGTGCGCGGCGCCACATACGGCATTGTATGCGCGCAATGCTCTGCGGCTAGTGTGGGCAATGCCTTCCGATCCACCTTGCCAGTGACCGTCAAAGGTAGGGCATTCAGTACGACATATCTTCCAGGTAGCATGTAATGTGGCAGGCACGTAGACAATTCCTTTTGCAACTGACTTAAATCGAGTTGCTCTTTTTCCATGGGAACAAGATACGCAATTAATAAAAGATCCCCCGGGTGTGTCTCCAATGTTGACACGACGACTTCTTGCAGACAGCCCAGTTCGAGAAGTGCACCTTCAATTTCTGAAAGCTCTACTCGATAGCCGTGAATCTTGATTTGAAAATCCTTTCGACCAAGATGAACGAGATAGCCATCCGGATGAATGTGACCGAGATCGCCAGTGAGGTAGATGCGTTCATTCCCGCCTTCAGGATCTGGAAAAAATACGCGTTGAGTGAGATCAGGGCGCTTCCAATAGCCTGGCGAAAGAAATCGACTTTTCACTGCAATTTCACCCGTTTCCCCGTGCCCAACCGGTGTACGGTCTTCATGAAGCAGGAGGATTTCTTTACCCTCTATAGGGTATCCAACGGGCATCGTGCTACCATCAATATGTGTGTCAGCATTTGCAAAATATTGAGAAAAAGTTCGTGTTTCTGTTGTGCCGATCGCGTTATGCAGTAAGCAATATACACTAAAATGTTTTTGAAAGCGTTCAACATCTTGCTTTAACACTTGTTCGCCCACCAATGCCAAAATTCTAAGTTTGGGGAAAGCCTTTCGTTCAGCAACATACGGTATCAGATGTCGAAATGCATGTACGCTGATATCGCTAATGGTGATTTCTTCTTCGTCCAACCATTGCGACAGTTGGACGAGTTCCATTTTTTTAAGGTCAAACGGGAGCACACAGGCCCCACTCAAAAGTGCACAGAAAATTGGCGAGGTGGTCGCAGCAAAACCGGGAGAGAATAAGAGCGAGAAACGATCAGCCGGTCCTATTTTCAGATCGTTGATCTGACGTCTGATATCAAACAGTATAGTCTGATGTGTTTGAGTCACACCTTTTGGTTGACCGGTTGATCCTGATGTGTAGAAAATATTACACAAGCTTTCAGGAGAGATCTTAAGACAAAGATCATCATATGAAATGCTTTGATCAAGACTCTCGACATTGAGAATAAGCAGGTTGCCTTTCCTCCCAAGAATGTGGGCTGTTTCCAAGTTTTCGTGATCGGTTAATAGCAGCTTGATCCCTCCCTCGTTCACAATGGCTTTCATTCTTGAAGAAGGATAAGACGGATCAAGGGGTACGTAAATATTCCCTGTTTTCAGGACGCCCAACATTGCGCTAATGAATGCTGAACCAGTCTCAAACAATAAGGCGATTGGTTGCTGAGAGAATGTGTGTGTGATTTGAATGGTCCTCGCGACTTGATTGGCCCATGCATTCAAGGCCTGATACGTGATTGGTTTTCTACAATCTTTGATGGCAGGCTTGAATGGAAATTTTCTGACCTGCTCTTCGAAGCGCGAGGAGAGGGACTGCTCGATCGCATCCTGAGGGAATGGCACATGTTCCATTTCAGGTTGACCGATGAGTAATGCTTTTTGAACTTTCAAAGAACTCACACCTGACCTCGTTTTTCAGGTGGAATTCTTTCAAGTGTAGACTTCATTGATTGAGGAGCATGAAGTGTAGTTTGGTTGCAAAGTCTTGTTTTTCGCTGCGAACGTAAAATCTCACGGCTCAAGCCGACAACAGTTGGAGACTTGATAAATTGCTCACTCGATAGTTCCACTCCGCATGACCCTTCAATTTTTCCGATAACCTGAAAAGCTAATAAAGAATGTCCTCCAAGATCAAAGAAATGTTCATTTCTGTCAACATGTACGAGCCCAAGAACGTCACACACGATTTTAGAGACCGATTGCTCTAATGTGTTTTGTGGAGACATGTATTGTCTACTTCCATTCCGGCTGGCGAACGGTGGAGATGGGAGTTTCAAACGATCGAGTTTCCCATTTGGAGTAAGGGGAAGGGTTTTTCGGATGACAAAAGATGTGGGTATCATAAAATCTGGAAGAGTCTGAGCCAAAATTTTGCGGAGATAGGACCGATGGGGTGCTGGATTTCCATTCGGAACAATATACGCAACGACATACTTTCCACCACGCGGGTGATCGAGGCCAACGACAGCTGCTTCTTTTACGCAGTCAAGTTTCATAAGTTCGAGTTCAACTTCTGTCACTTCGGCCCGGTATCCTCGTATC
>QIMB01000305.1 GCA_003233615.1 Nitrospirota bacterium | reverse complement strand
TTTCAAATGCATGGCTATATTTGAAAGCTCAAAACCGCTGTTTGGCGATATTCTATATGGGCTGGCGAGCTTTTTGGGCTTACAACGTCCGTTCTACATCGGCATCCAGTTGCCGCTCGGCGAGCTCTTCCGCCGAGTCGGCCTATGAATTAGGGAGTATAATGTGAACCCCATTCTTGAACCCGGAGAGTGGTGGTTGCCGGACTGATCGATGGCTTCGGTGACATTACCCAATCCGTCACAAAAGAAAAATAGGGAGCTACCGACTACGGCGACGGTATGGCTAACGATGAATTTAGGCACTCGGAGCCCGTCGTACGAGAGATCCCGAACGCCTCACAGAGCTCCGTCACTGGCATTAATCCTGACTCGTGAAACAGTGCCAGGGACTTTTGACTCGAGGTGCTTTTGACTCGGAGCTAATTCCCTATACCTATAGGGATTTCTTGATACGTAAGCCCTACCCCGTTGACAAGGAGGTTCCCTTTATCAAACACGCTCGTGCCAATAGTTGAATTCAACTGACTCAATCAATAATACAGACCCTTCGGAAAAAGATATCTCGTGCCTCAACCCCTTGACCCTCAAGGCCAATATTTCATCAATAACCCAGTCCCCATGACCGGACTCTAAATTTATTCCCGAAAAACTGTAATGCGAAACATTATTATATTCCAAATGCAATCTATAGTCGTGATATGCGCATAATAAAACCATCTCTACTCTCGATATCCTACCATATCCGCCTTTGTTCTCCTCTTTAACAGAGATACTTTCAACCCAAGCATCGTGCGGGCAGCGGTGATCGGTAAAATCAAAATGCCAACTGGAGGATGCAAACTCCATAGCCTTACTCGGAAAACTGCCAGAGGCTCCTGATAGGTATTCCAAATACTTTGCTGTATTTCGAGTAACTTCCTCGAAATCACTTAGATCGTCGCTCAAATACCTCATGTTAGTCCCAAGCCATTGTGTGTAAGTACCTGGCACTGTTTCTGGCATCGTCCGACCAGCCCGCCAGTGCCCGCTCCTTGTCGGGAACTTCGAGCAGGAGGTGAAAGTGGTTACCCATGAAGCACCACGCCAAGCAGCGTAAGCCGCTGAACTTGAGCTGCTTAGCCAACAGCGTGCGGAAGAACTCCTTCTCCTCGTCGCCGAACACCAGCCCGCGCCCGGCGACACGGGAAATGACGTGATAGCAATTGGATTGCCCGGTTTCACCGAGCAGAGTTTCGCGTGTCCTTCTCATGGTTTCCGGTAGGTAAGCGGCGTGTTTAGCCAGCGTAGCACAGCTTTTCCTTCCTGCAAGTGCCTGTCACTGTTTCCCTAAGAAACGGCCAACGGTATCCAAGGCGGCACTCGTTGGATCGGCGTCACGATCATACTCAGCCTCGTTTCGCAATGGTTCCACTGCAATCGCCAACGGCTCAATTAGTTGTGAATTGAAATACCTTCGAAACCTAGGCAGCTCATTATTTGTTGGACTAAATGTTTTCATAAATCATTCATCGTAGTAGTCATGCCGTTTCAGCTTAGGGTCGCTAGCCTTTCCGGAGTTGAAATGGGCGGGTTGCGAGCCCCCGTCCGGGTAAGATGCAGGCCTGTCCTGTCTTATGTGGATTTTTTTCCCTTCCCATTCGAGATCATAAATTGTGTGTCTTTATATGATTTTGAATTTGCGAGTCAACGCAACACCGTTGCGATTGGGAACTCCTCATGGTTAGCAAGCTTGGACCAATATTCTACTTGCTCTGGAAAATCACGGCCATGAGCATTCCTAAAAGTAAGGATCTCAGTTCGAATATCGCGGCCTTCCAGCATAGCGTCATTCATAGATGCCAACACTAGCTCAAATACTTGGTAGGCCTGCCGCTTGTCCATTTCCCTGCTCTCATAATAATCAATGAATTCAGCGAACCTAGAAGGATCTGAATTAATGATCCCCCAATCTTGGCCTTCGAAGGTCAGCCCTAATTCGTCACAGATTTCAACTAGCAATTTCTTTGGTGAATGTTCCATAGTTACTACTCAGCAAATGGGGTCACAAATGGGGTCAAGACGTATTTCCGCATAAATCTTCTTCCTAAACCTACTCAACTTTCGGCCTCCTGGCAAGCGCTGCGCGATCTCTCTGCCAGCCAACGAGCCTTCACCGTCGTCTCCTCTCGGACGATCGAAGCGATCAGTAACTTCTCGTCCGCGCCCTTCTTCATCTCGCCCAAGCTTTCTTCGTTTAGCTCGAATATGTCCAATCCTGCGGCGATAATCGCCTCCGCTCGCTTGGTGCCGTAAGCGCGTAATTCCGCCCCAACGGTAGTTCCAGTGCCATTCGGGACTGTCCCCTTGAATTTCATGGCCCATTACCCCATGTCCCTAAAACCTTCAACTTCTATTCGTATTTTTGCAGAAACCCCACTAGCTACGTGACTCCCTGCCATGAGGGCTGGCCCGGAATAGACCACTTTTCTTTCGTTCGGTTTTAAAATTATCCATAATAGTGCAGGCGCTCTTTCTTTGAAATTTTTCCGTTGCTTGAAAGTCATTTTAAGATCTCGATTAGATAAATTCTGAACCCAAACTTTAACTTTTTTCTTAGCAATTGGATCCTCTAAATTTCCAGTTGTCCAAATACTGAAGGATTGATGTTTTGCTTTCAATTTAACGTCACCAATAAAAACTTTTGGCTCAA
>QIMB01000374.1 GCA_003233615.1 Nitrospirota bacterium | reverse complement strand
CTGCTCTGGTTATCGGAGAGTCCTCGATAGAGGGAGAGGTAAATGTTGTAGGCGGTGTCGACCTGTTTGTGTTTGATGATCGTCATCGCTTCTTTGAAGTGGCGGAAGTCGCCGCGAGCCGTTTGGTCAATGAGCGAGGTGCGGTCGGCGAGGAAGAGGATGCGTTTTTTGAGGCCGCTTTTCCACAGGCGGTAAATGATTTGGAAAGCGGTGTAGGTTTTTCCAGTGCCAGTTGCCATGACCAGCAAATGGCGTTTGTCATTTTCGTTTCTGGCAATGGTTTCGACAGTGCGGTTGATGGCGATCTGTTGGTAATAACGGGGTGCGCGATCGCTGCCGTCGGTGAAATAGTCCTGAGCTACGATGGGTTCGATTTCGTCACTGATGCCTTTGAGTTTTTTGTATTTTTCCCACAGAGCTTGAGGAGAGGGGAAGTCATCAAGAGCGAGTTCCGTTTCGATCTCTCCAGAGTCGATGCTGCGGTCGTGGAAGAGAAAACCGTCGCCGTTACTACTGAAAACAAAGGGGATGTCGAGGGTTTCAGCGTAACCGAGAGCCTGCTGGATACCTGCGTTGATGCTGTGCCGATTGTCTTTGGCTTCGATAACAGCAATGGGGATGTTTGCCTTGTAGTAAAGAATGTAGTCCGCTCGTTTTCTGGCACCTCGGGTATGGAGTTGACCGCGCACATAAATACGACCATCGGTGAAGCTGACTTCCTCGCGGATCTGCTGGTCGATATCCCAACCTGCTGAAACTACACTCGGGGTGATGAATTTGGTGCAAATGTCGCGTTCGCTGAGATCTTTTTTGTTCATACGGGAAAATTGCGTGGGGATTTGAACGGGAAAAATAAAGGAAAGGAGAACAATTCGTCAGCTTAGTATATAGGCGCTGAATCAGATGCCAAATTGAAATGGTTAATTTGACTTTGTTAAGATAAATTCCTTGACAAATCATGGGGAATGCCTGTATTGTTGTAGCTTAGTCGTTCTTGTTGAGCTCAGCGGGTGCTTTACGCCTAGAACGACAAAAATAAAAATAACCCGCTACCTAAGACACGCCATGAAAGTTTGAGAGGGTTCCCTTATGGGGGGATCGCCTCGCGTTTTATGAACTTTTGCTCCAATTACCGCCCTTTTTTCAAGGTCGCCCAGTATAATGTTAGCCCCAAGGCTAACGGCTATCTCACCGGACTGCTTCAAAAATCTCCCGTCAAGAATATGGAGCGCATGGAGGAATCCGTGCAAGATTTTGACTATCAAGGGCAACAGCAATTTCTCTCCGATTCACCCTGGGATGATCGCGGTTTGATTGATCAGATCGCCCAAGATGTTGGCGATGTGATAGGCTCTCCAGAAGCTAGCTTGGTCATCGATGAGAGCAGTTTTGCTAAACAGGGCAAGATGTCCGTGGGCGTGGCACGACAATGGAACGGGAGGCTTGGCAAGGTTGACAACTGCCAAGTTGGCGTATTTGCAGTGCTCACTGATGGCAAGCGCGCAAGTATCACCGATCTTCGGCTCTACCTTCCCAAGGAATGGATTGATGATCCCGAACGCTGCCAGAAAGCAGGCATTCCTGAAGAACATGTTGTTTTGAAAAAGAAATCGGAGCTCGCTTTGGAGATGATCGAACAGGCTCTTACCCGAGATCTGCCTTTTGGCTGGGTTAGTGCCGATGGAGGATATGGGAAAGAGCCAGATTTTCTGCGTGCAGTTGAGGACTTAGGTTGTCGTTTTGTGGTTGATGTCCACAAGGATCAGTCAATTTATTTGGATAATCCCAACCCTTCTATTCCCAGTGATCAAAAGGGTAAAAGGAAAGGGCGTAAAGCTACTCGCCTACGTGCGAACTGCAAAAGTGTCGATGTTGAAAAATACTTCGAAGAGTTGCCCCAAACTCAATGGAAGGATTACGTTTTACGTGATAGCACACGTGGAAAGATCAGAGTTGAAGCTGCTGCCCAACAAGTGTGGTTATGGGACGGGAAGGAAAAACAAGCTCGCTGTTGGCGAGTGGTATGTATGCGCCATAAAAAAACTGGGGACATCAAATACATGCTCAGCAATGCTCCTGCGGAAATAGGATTGAAGGTGATTTTAGACAAAAAGTGTGATCGATACTGGGTCGAACGCAGCTTTCAAGATGGGAAAAGCAGCGTAGGAATGGCCGATTATCAAGTTAGAGGCTGGCGCGCTTGGCATCATCACATGGCAATGGTTGCTATGGCTATGCTGTTTGTTTTGCAAGAACGGGAGGTGTATGGGCGCGATGTGGAACTCTTGAGCTATACGGATGTGGTGGAGCTCTTGAATGTATTCATTCCCCGTAAAGATCTCACAGAAGAGGAGGTGATCGCAAATATCGAACGGCGTCATCGGAAGCGGAAAAAAGCAATTGAATCCCATCGCAAAAAAACAGAAGCCAACTTAACAAAGTCAAATTAAGGCGTATCAGAAACACAAAAAACTATGTGGGGAGCTTATAGAGCTGTGTATTGAGTGCTCAAAAGCGAAAATAAAGCTTCTCAAAGAGGCTGCTTCAAAGTAAAAGAACTTATCACTCTCCAGCACCTCTACTAAAGCCTCCAACCTTCACTACCGCCTTCGTATCGAGTGAGATACGAAGTTTTTTAGGGCTTTCGTCGGCCTCTTTATTTACTCGATGAACTTCATTGAAAATTGCATCTGTTTCGGCAA
>QIMB01000023.1 GCA_003233615.1 Nitrospirota bacterium | reverse complement strand
TTCCTGGCCAATGATACCGCAGTAGATTCTGCATGGTATCCGAAGCAATGTGTCCTACCTCATGCTTTCTTGTCACTGCACGAGCCTGGCTCAGAAAGACCTCGCTCAATAAAGGAATATCTTCTCGTCGTTCCCTCAAAGAGGGCAGGTCCAAACGCGCGACACGGATTCGATACAAGAGATCTGAACGGAACGTTCCCTTCTCGACTAAATCCTGCAAATGTTGATGCGTGGCTGCAATGATTCGCACATCAACTTTTCTAGGACGAGACTCACCCAAACGGGTAATTTCTCCTTCCTGGAGAGCACGCAACAATGTCGTTTGAATAGGAAGCGGCATATCACCAATTTCGTCCAGAAAGAGGGTGCCGCCTTCTGCTGCTTCAAAATATCCTTCATGGTCACTGACGGCTCCGGTAAAGGCCCCTCGTTTATGACCAAACAATTGGCTTCCCAATAAAGAGTCCATGAGCCCTGCACAATTCACAGCGATAAAATCCTTGTCTTTTCGTGCGCTCAGCCGATGCAAGGCCTGTGCAACCAATTCCTTTCCTGTTCCCGTTTCTCCCTGAATCAACACGGGAACATCGACGGGAGCGATGTCCTGAATCTTATTATAAATGTCTTGCATCACAGGACTTTTACCGATCAGGTGTTCGAAATGAGCAGGACCAGTTAGTTGCCGCCGCAAATCTTCAATTTCGGTTCTATCTTTTAAGAAAAGAATGGTTCGCCGTTGATCACGAGGATCATCATGCACCTCAACCTCGATCTCTAACCACGGCTTCTGCTTTTTTTGTAACGACATGAAGACGGAGGTACGCCGCATGCTCGGCAAAGCAATCTGTTCTTGAACCTGCCGACACTGCTCTGCTGTCCAAGGCAGAATCTGAGACCATAACCCACCCACAAGTTTTTGCGTATTGAGAGCTAACAGATGAGACACGGTAGAGCTCGCATAGGTAATGACTCCGGCCTCATCGATCGTCATGGTGGCGAGTCGAAGATGATGTAACACGGCCATCACATCATCACGAATTTGTTCGCTCTCGGCTAATTGATATGTGTGCTCATCACGTTCATGCCCATGTGCTAAATGGTCTTCACGAGCTTTCTGTAACACTGGCTGCAACGTGATCAGCTCAGAATGATAACTACGGACAATCAAGTAATGCTGGCCACCTTGTGCTAATGCTGTGGCCTCCAAATACCTCTCATCTCCTATGAGATCCGGTTCGCTCCACATACCGGATGGCAATGTTCCCTGAGTATGAGTCCGCCAAAACTCTTCCGCCTGAGGAAGAAAACACTGCAGGAAAAAAGATTTCTGCACAAATTTTTGAGGATCAATCAAGGATGGACCAGATGAGAGATCGGAAGGATACCAACTGGGAATCACACCAATAATGCAATATTGTGTTGCTGAATTGACCTGTACAATCAACGCATCAAATAATTTCAGAATTTCAGAATAGGGAGCTTCCGCACTCATGTCATCTTCCATATGAACCAGCTACCGCTTCACATAACTATTCAGCACATCAAGCCCAATATTCCCGCACCAAGTCTTCTTCTTACCGTACCGTGCGCTCCATAAACATTGCCCTTCAGATTGTCATCCTGAGCGGAGTCGAAGGATCTGGCTCAACCATGATGGCGGCGAGCTTGGCACAGATTCTTCGTTGCACGCAGAATGACAATATGGTGCTGGATAGTTGCCGTTTCACCAACACCGGAAATAGTACCATCAACAAAAGCATGCTCAGAACATTCGATTATGGGAATGTTGAAAAAAGCCGCCAGCGGCGTTCTCGCCCTTTTGCCGTGCTCACGTACTGAGCGTACGCTCCACGCGTCAAAACGGCTGCGGCCTTGCTGGACGAACTTTTTTGAACATTCCCTTGGCTACTGACGTCCATCGCTCCTCGGACAATTACAGGCTTTGCGAGTGATAATATTTCAACAGCCCCATTGTGACGATTGTCGCACGTGCTCACAAATATGAGCGAAAAGAAGTGATGGGAAGGGCAGCTAGATTTGTGGAACCTTAAGCATTTCTTTAGCCAATTCGGCAAACGCACATTCAACCCCTTCGCCTGTTTTGGCACTAGACTCAAGCACCAGACAGGCGTGAGATGCAAGATCGTGATACATCTCAGGCTCAACCTGCCAAGATTCGCAAAGATCGCGTTTATTCACCACAAGCACGTATGGAACAGGCCCCATTGTCTGTAAGGCCAATATGCGTAATTGGTGCGCTACCTCCACGGTCTCTCTTCTCGTTCCATCAAGTATCAACAAGTATCCTGCTGACCCGTGCAAATATGACGCCCGAACTTTCTGGAAGTCATCTTCTCCATACACATCCCATAACACCAAGAGCATATCGGTACCATCTATACAGAGAGATTTTTGATCAATTTTCACACCAATGGTCGTATGGTATTTTTCTGAAAACTGCCCTGTGACAAAACGTTTGACAAGGCTGGTCTTCCCAACTGCGAATCCACCAAGCATACAGATCTTTTTTTGAATCACACTCTTCTCTTTCATTGCCGACCCTCTGATACATGATCTGATGCCATAAGCACTCGGAAACCAACTTGACGCCCTGACGATATCCCCGTCACCATAGGGGACAGAACCTGTTCAGAGGGAGCTGATCCCATGCCCACCGCTTGAAAGCTGATTGCTCGAATCGAACGA
>QIMB01000177.1 GCA_003233615.1 Nitrospirota bacterium | reverse complement strand
GCCCCACCCGAGTTTCCTGGATTAATGGCAGCATCTGTTTGAATAAAATCTTCATATTCGGTAATGCCCACGCTCCCACGTCCCAAGGCACTAATAATTCCAAACGACACTGATGATTTTAATCCAAAGGGACTCCCTAGGGCTAAGACTACATCCCCTACCCGAAGTGAGTCATAGGTTCCCCACGGGATCGCAATCAGTTCCTCATCTTCAAGCTTGACTTTAATCACCGCTAAATCCGTTTTGGGATCGTTTCCCACAACTGTCGCAGAAATTTCCCGACCATCACTAAATGTCACTTTAATATCACTCGCGTCTTCGACAACATGATTATTCGTCAGAATATAACCACGCGAGTCAATCACCACACCTGACCCGGCACTCATGCCTGAACCACCAGGAGGACGCCCAGGAGGTCCACCACCACCGGGAGGACCACCAAATGGCCCGGGAGGTAACTTTCTTGATCCTCCCCCACCTGTCACAGCGACATTCACAACAGCAGGTCCTACTTTTTCGACAATCTCAGAAAACCCTTCCATAAATGCATTAGGGAGGGTGGCCTCTGATTGAGCGGGGAACAGCAAACCATTCCCCGAAAACACGACTGCAAGCCCAAGACTGAGCAATAGAAGCAGCCTGCCCCGAAAATGGGCAATCCCTAGCGGTCGTGAAGAGGCCAAAAACATGCGTGACATGTGCATTATCCCAATCTCCTGTTTTTAGGAAAGTGTAATTGAAAGAAGGTGTTAGACAACTTGTAGGAATCCAGAACCTGTATACGTTTCCAAATATGTGAAGGTGTAAAGGAACAAAACCGTACAACCTTATGATTCTACAATAATTGCTTCTCTACCTTCAAAGTCAAATCATAGGTATTTTTGCTATGGACCACTAGCCAACCTTCACATGGAAGATCTACGTCTAGAGGAGACACATGGAAGGCCTCTAAACCTGTAGGCTCGCGGCCTGTTGAATATGATCATTTCCAGAGCCCATATAGGCATGAGATGCCATCGACGTCAAGAGCCAAGGGACTGTTTTAAAAAGCATGCCCTGAGCCTTACTAAGGGTCCGTCCGGCAAAGCCACAGCCTTTTGGGCACGCGGAGCATACTCTCAGTACGTGAGAACGGCAAAAAGGCGACCTGCCTGCTCGAAGCCGCTTCGGCGAAGGCAGGGAACGCGCTGGCGACTTTTTTCAACATTCCCGCTAGGCAAGACTCAACGTAACTATTCAGCAGGGCAAACCCAAGTTAACCCATACTGAGCCATTTCCTGACCGATCCATGTGCTCCATGAACATTACCCCTCCAGATTATCATGCTGAGACCAAGCCGACGCATCTCGCTCAGCCATGAGGGCGGCAGGCTGGGCAACAGATTCTTCCTTGCAACCAGAATGACCATATGGTGTTCAATAGTTACGAATCCACGATTCTGGCTGACGAGGAAAGAACGCGACTATGAGCATCCACCCATCAAGCACGATTGGCCAATCATACAAATTTGTTAACAGTAAGTCAGGGAAAAAGGCGTTGTAGGGATAAGAAGGAAGGGTGGAAGATAGGACGCTGAATTATTTATTGAAATCAGTTATTTACTGATATCCAACAAGGAGCCTAAGACTTTGTCTTGCGTCCGAAGACTTGCGAAATTAGCTTCAATGATATGTGTCGCTTCTAGGGTATGGATGAGTTCTTCTTCTAGTTCCACATTAGACCCTTCTCGAAAAGTAAACGGGTCATCCCCGGTAGGCAAATGAGGGCCTGGGCGATTGTCTTGGCTCAAGGAAACAATGACGCCTCCAGCCGATGATTCCTCAAGCGCAAATTTCGTACGTTTAAAACCGTCCGTCTGGGCATTGGCAATATTGTGGGCACTCACTCCTAGCATTCGACTGCCGGCCTGAATTCCTGAAAGTGCTGTGGCAAATCCTGTAAACATGACGGCCTCCATATCTAAAGAGCACGACCTCGTATGTGCTGTCATCGGACAATTCCCCAAAAACTTTCCCGAATATGATTCTGCATTGAAGATTATGAAATGTTTCTTCTGTTTCATGAGTGTTGAGCCTCAATACTGAAGATACTCTGCCAATTTGTTAAAATGTGTCCTGGCATCACTTTTCATTGATCATTACTGAGATTGAGGGACCCATGCGCGGCTTGGTACTTGAGCAAAAACTTCATCTGCAACAGAATCGACCAAAACCAGAACTCAAATCACAGGAAGCCATCATCCAAGTCGTACAAGCAGGAATCTGTTCAACAGATTTGCATCTTGTCAAAGGCTATATGGATTTTCAGGGAGTGCTGGACATGAATTCGTCGGGATAGTGGATCATGCACCAGACCATGCTGCACTTATTGGAAAGCGCGTAGTCGGCGAAATCAATGCGGCGTACCGTGTCTGTCAAACCTGTGCGCAGGGACGACCAACACATTGTCCCAACCGTACAACATTAGGAATCATGGGCCGCGATGGGGCCTTCGCTGATTATCTTGCGCTACCTATTGCCAACCTCTACCCGCTCCCTGAACACATATCCAATGAACAGGCCGTGTTCATTGAACCCCTGGAACCCAAAGACCGTGTCATCATTATCGGGGATGGAAAATTAGGTCTACTCTGCGCACAAGTGTTGGCGTTATCAGGATGTCACGTCACCTTACTTGGACGACGGCAAAAAGATCATGCCTGGCTCACATCAAAAGGCATTCTGGTGACATCAGAGATCCGAGACATCTCTCCTCATCGTCGAAGCAACGGGAAGTCCTCAGGGGCTCACGATGGCGAACACACTCGTCCCGGGACCATTGTGCTCAAATCAACGTATCATGGGGAGATACTCGTCAATATGACGGACTTCGTCATTCATGAAATAGCCGTGATTGGCTCTCGTTGCGGTTCATTCGCCCCGGCGCTTCGATTATTAGGGAGTGGCATGATCGATGTTGAACCGCTGATTCATGCACGTTTTTCACTAATCGAAGGGATACAAGCCATGGAACGCGCCGCACAACAAGGAGCATTAAAAGTTCTCCTGAATATGACATGAATATAGTCTTGTGAAAAAATTGCTTCTGACTCCTAGTTCCACACGACATACCTTTGGTATGATGACGTTCTTGTCTTCCTTCAAGCTGGCGTAGCTCAGTTGGTAGAGCAGCGGTTTTGTAAACCGCAGGTCGGAGGTTCGATCCCTCTCGCCAGCTCCATA
>QIMB01000103.1 GCA_003233615.1 Nitrospirota bacterium | reverse complement strand
AAAATATACATCGTTATTTAATCGATTGGGCTTCAGGTTAAGGAAAGATAAACCGAAACTGTAGGACATCCTCGTCTGTCCTACACCAGAGATAGGAAGAGGACTACAACCATCGGGCATTACACCATAACCAGCACAAGCCTTTGTCTCACCCGGACCATTTCACATGACTCCAGAACTCCAAGAAAAACTCAACTCCTGTCCGAATCTCCCCAGTCCCCCAACCATCGCGCTGAAAATTATCGAACTGGCGAATGATCCAGACGCTGATTTCAAACACATTATTCAGCTTCTGAACTGTGATCCAGCATTAGCCAGCAAAATTCTCCGAATCGCGAATTCTCCAGTATATCCCTATGGCAAAAAAGTGGGAAATCTTCATCAGGCAATGATGGTGATTGGCCTCAACGCAACAATCTCTCTGGCTCTATCTTTTTCCTTAGTGCACTCGCTCCAGACCACAAAAGGAACAGGGTTGGATCATACCTTGTTTTGGAAACGCGCTTTGATGGCGGGAACGGCTTGCCAAGTTTTAGGGAACACCTGCAAAGTCGCAGAAAAGGAAGAATTGTATCTAGCAGGACTGCTACAAGATTTAGGCATGTTGGCCCTGGATCAAGTCTTTCCCGATCTCTATGCTGCACATGCAGGCCCACAAAGCGATCATGAAAGCGTGATCTTGTATGAACAAGAATCTTTAGGCCTCACACATGGAGCGATAGGCAGTTGGCTCTTGGCTCAGTGGAATTTACCGGAACGACTACGGATAGCAGTCACTGGAAGCGATGACCCTTCGCGCGTTCCCGCCCAAGATGATCGAGCGAGATTCGCCTATTGCGTCTCTCTCTCGGGAAAGATTGCAGAAATATTTTTGAGAGAAACCGATGATGAATACCTCCAAATGGTGAAGATTCAAGCATCTTTGTTGTTGCAACTCACCCCTGAAATACTCATGGAAGCCTTAGAAACCATCAAAGAACGTTTTGCTGACACGGAGCGCATCTTTGAAACTGACTTGCAGTCATGGGATGACCCACAAACAATCTTGGAAAGTGCAAGAGCATCGCTGTTGACTCGGAATCTCCAAACGCTCAAGGAAGTGGAAGAACTCAAAATGGACACCATCAACATAGAAGCACAATTTCACAACTTGCAAGAGGCCTATCGTCATGACCCACTCACTGGAACATTAACTCGAGCCTATTTAGATACATACTTGCAAACGTCTTTCGAACAGGCCATTGCGAATGAAGAATGCTTAACACTTATCTTTGGAGATCTCGACAAATTCAAATCCGTGAATGACACGTATGGGCATCAAGCAGGCGATGCCGTTCTTCGATCTTCGGCTGAACTTCTTCTCCAAAAAATACGGGGAACGGATAGGGTGGGACGATACGGTGGCGAAGAATTTGTCCTGATCTTGCCGAAAGCTCAACGCCAAACAGCAGAAATGGTTTGCGAACGAATCCTGAATGCCTTCCGTGAAACGACACATGAAATTTCACCAGAGGCTAACATTACCGTAACCATTTCTTTGGGAATTGCCACCCATACGCCAGAGAATCCTTATTCCCATATCGCCGACCTCCTGCACCATGCTGACGAGGCAGGGTATTACTCCAAAACACATGGCGGCAATCAATATACGCATTATTACTTCATGAAGACTGAACAGCCCGCATAACCCTTGCTTGTACATTTCCGCTCTATTCCCCCTCACCTTCACTCAGCAAACAGTGAAATGTTTTGACACCCTGCATCCATATCTTCAACAGCCATCAGTTCATTCATGTCTTTTCAATTCTTGATCCACAAAAGCCGAAACTTGCCCAAACTTAGAATTTGCGCTACAAGTACGGTGAGGAAATCACAATGCATACTGCAATCTTTCATCTTTCTTTTCCAGTTCGCGACATCGAATCGACCAAAGAATTTTATGCCGTGGGCTTGGGGTGCCGCGTCGGACGACAATCAGCCGTGGCTATCATGCTCGATTTTCACGGCCATCAACTCGTCGCGCATGTCACCGACGACCTCGGGACGCCACAACCCAGTATATACCCGCGACACTTCGGGCTCGTGTGTCAATCAGAAGAAGAATGGAACGAATGGCGAGATCGTGCACAGAATAATCAATTGCCATTTTTTCGGAAACCTCATCGGCGTTTCCCGGGAACCCCACTCGAACACCTCACATTTTTTTTGAAAGATCCCTCGCACAACGTCCTAGAGTTCAAATTCTATCTCAATGCCAATGCCATCTTTGGTGAGGAAACCTTTTCACAGGTTGGAGATGATCATGAACCCAACACGTCCAAGGGATAACAGATTCTTTCCGCCTCATCATAATCTTCTAAGTGCAGCTACCCTAAAGCGCTTGTAAGACTTCCTCATAATGGCCCTCAACTTTCACCTTGGGAAATACATGACTAATGGTCCCATCTTTGGCGATGAGGACGGTTGTTCGTTCAATCCCCATGTATTTTCGACCATACATTGACTTCTCTTTCCACACTCCATAGGCCTGAATCATGGTTTTGGATTCATCGCTTAACAACGGAAATGTAAAATCGAACTTTTGCGAAAACTTTTGATGAGAGGCCACAGAATCGGCGCTCACCCCCAATACCACAGCCCCTTTCTTTCGAATCGCCTGTAGCCCATCTCGAAACGAGCAGGCCTCCTTCGTACAACCCGACGTATTATCTTTGGGATAAAAAAACACCACCACCTTTTTCCCTTTTAACTCAGACAGCTTCACGACGTCCCCGCTTTCATTCGGCAAGGAAAACGCTGGCGCACGACTTCCCACTTGTAGCCCAC
>QIMB01000356.1 GCA_003233615.1 Nitrospirota bacterium | reverse complement strand
CTGAAATTCTTGACAAATTTTCTTCGACAGCTCACGAATTTGCTTAGCTTTTGTTCGATAAAATCCCACAGGGACAATGGCTTTCTCAATTCTTGCAACATTCACATGAGCCATCGTAAAAGGATCGGCTGAAAGCGCAAACAACCGTTTACTCGCTTCAGCTGTTGTCTGGTCACGTGTCCGCAAACTCAATACGCAGGCTACGAGAACTTTAAATGGATCAGGTCCGTTCTTGGCGAGCCGCTCCATAAATGGGACAGGCCACCGTTGACTGGACTTCTTCACTATACGAATAACGATATCAATATCGTTATTCTGCATATTTTTTCAGAAGGGAAAGATAAACGGGTACGGAGGCAGGAATTGGATTAAAACGTTCGATGCTTGGATAACCATTTTTGCCGACGTCGTGCGGCTTCTCGTTCCTTAGCTTTTTTCTTCACACTTGGCTTTTCATAAAAGCGTCGGCGCTTTAATTCTCGGAATAATCCATCTGCGGCCAACTTTTTCTTGGCTACTTTCAGGGCTTTTTCTACGTTATTATTAATGACTCGTACTTCCACAGCTTCCTCAATGGTTGAATGTATGTTTCTTGTTACTACCTAAATTTTTTGCTCCCATGACCTAAGCAAGAACGATTTCAAAAAATAACAAATAATTTCTATTTAAAATCAAATACTTATAAATACCTTACGATTTTTCAACTAAGGCAATGGCAATAATTAAACATCTTTTAAAGCTGCAGTAATTTCCAGCACAGATTTCTTTGCATCACCAAAGAGCATTAACGAATTATCCAATGAAAACAATGGGTTAGGTATTCCAGCAAACCCAGGTAATAATGACGACAACTTTGGCCTTATCGACATCGATTATGGGCATTCCAGCAATGGGACTATTTGGGTCAGTCCTCGCCATCGGATTCACCACATCATTCGCTCCAATGACCAGGGCGACATCAACTTGATCAATATCTTCATTCGTTTCGTCCATATCCCGTAAGGCTTCATAGGGCACATCAGCTTCAGCAAGCAAGACATTCATGTGTCCTGGCATGCGGCCAGCTACGGGATGCACTCCATATTCTACTGTGGTGCCCCGACTTTCTAAAAGAGCCGCTAAACTCGCCACTGGATGTTGTGCTTGAGAGACCGCCATCCCATAACCAGGAATAATCGACACGCGCCGAGCTGCTTCAAAGAGCAATGCCACTTCTTCCGGTGAAGTAGATTTGACTTTTCCCCCATAGACATCATCTGCAGATGGGCCACCATCACCTACTGGCGCCATGACTCCAAACAACACATTTGTCAAAGAACGATTCATCGCTTTGCACATTATTTGCGTCAAAATAATACCGGATGCACCCACCAACGAACCGGTAATAATGAGGACATTGTTCGACAACACAAACCCCGTTGCGGCTGCCGCTAACCCAGAATAGGAATTCAGAAGTGCGACAACAACAGGCATATCAGCCCCACCAACCGGAAGGACTAATAGGACTCCCAACACCGAAGCAACGCCGACTAAGAGCCAGTAGGCCGAACCGTTTGCGGGGTCAAGCACAACCCAACAACTGAGCGCCAATGCCCCAACCGCCAGGACGGCATTGATGATTTGCTGGCCGGAAAATAAAACGGCACTATCACCTATCAACCCTTTCAACTTGCCAAATGCCACTAAACTTCCCCAAAAAGTAACTGCCCCAATCAGACCTGAGACTGCTATCGCGATGGTAAATTGCATCATTGGGATTTCACCATCTAGCGTATTTTCCAATAATGCTGCCCCTGCGACTAGCACCGAGGCCATTCCTCCAAATCCATTAAATGCCGCAACCAATTCCGGCATGGAAGTCATCTCAATCTTTATCGCCAACGCGGCACCGATCGCCCCGCCAATGATCAACCCGAGGATGATCATTTCATAACTCAGAATGTGTTGATTGGTCAGCGTGAGCACCACGGCTAACAGCATCCCTGCAGCCCCGAACATGTTCCCTTGAACAGCGGTCCGTGGATGAGTCAACCCTTTCAGGCCAAGAATAAACAATACTGAGGCTAGCAAATAGCCAATAGTGATCAGTGCAGACATGCCGTTTTACGTTCCTCTTAGGATTTCTTTTTAAACATTGCCAACATTCGGTTCGTCACCATAAAGCCACCAACCGCGTTAATCGTCGCAAATATAACTGCCAACACACCCAATGTGGTGGTTAGCGCAGTATGCTGCGCACCAGCTGATAAGACGGCCCCTACCACTGTGATGCCCGAAATCGCATTCGATCCTGACATCAATGGTGTATGAAGCGTCGGGGGAATTTTCGTGATAATTTCAAATCCAACAAATATTGCCAGGACAAAAATCGTCAAGCCCATGATGAACATTTCCATAACAGTCACTCGTCCTTTGCTGATAACACAGGTAACCCCAAGGCTTCTCGAATGCGTGGCTGAACGACTTCCCCATTTTGAGTCATCATCGTGTCTTTGGTGATTTCATCGGTCATATCTAAGGTGACCTCACCTTTTTTCACTAGGTGCAAAAGGAAGGTCGCCACATTCTTCGCATACATTTGACTCGCATGATACGGAACGGTGGACGGCAAGTTTTCCGGACCATGAATCGTGACACCATGAGCGACAATGGTTTCACCAGGCTTTGTGAGTTCACAGTTCCCACCACGCTCAGCGGCCAAATCTACAATGACTGATCCAGGCGCCATCCCAGCCACCATTTCTGCGGTAATCAGGATTGGAGCCTTTTTCCCTGGTACAGTTGCGGTTGAGATCACCACGTCACTCGTGGCGATGACTTGCCCTAAGAGTTCTCGCTGTTTTTTATAAAAGGCTTCATCCTGGGCTTTGGCATATCCCCCTTTATCCTCGGCATCACCTGTTTCTAATAGGAGCTCAACAAATTTGGCTCCCAAGCTCAAAATCTGTTCTTTTACAGCAGAACGTATATCATACGCTTGCACAGATGCACCTAATCGCCGAGCTACCGAAATCGCTTGCAGCCCCGCTACTCCAGCTCCAATGATCAACACCTTAGCAGGTGTCACCGTACCAGCCGCGGTCATCAACATAGGAAACATTTTTGGCAATGTATTGGCTGCCAGGAGAACCGCTTTATACCCGGCAACGGTTCCCATGGAAGAAAGGATATCCATACTCTGCGCCCGCGTAATACGAGGCATGAGTTCTAGGGCAAACGCCGTCACTCCTTGAGCAGCTAATTCTTGGACGGATTGTGGGTTACTCAGCGCTTCAGCCATTCCCACAAGCATATGGCCTTTTCGGAAACTCTTCAAATCCGCTTGGCCTTCAGTAGGATTTGCTCCCAACAAGCGAACTTGGAGGATGAAATCTGATAGTTCGAAGACGTGATCACGGGAGTCTGCGATTGTGCCCCCTTTATCAACATAGGCAGAATCCAAATATCCCGATTGTTCGCCTCGCCTGCCTTGGATTCAATAAGAACCTCCATGCCTCCTTTTATGAGGGAAGGCAGCACAGCAGGCACCAGGGCGACACGCTGTTCACCAGGATAGGTTTCTTTCAACACACCAATCTTCATAAGTGTCACGTCTCGAAAAAATTACAGAAAGTGATTTTCAACAAATTTATCGCTATTAGGCAATAGTCCTGATAGATATCATAGGCTTCAAAAAACAATCAAGGTGTCTTTATATCTATAGAAGACGGGCGAAAGGCCCAGGTATAACACAATAGAGACGACGTAGAACTTAGGAATCCGGCGAATAGATCTTGGCTATGTGTCCGGCCAGAAAGAGCATGTTCGAACTTCGTGTATAATATCCATGCCCATACACATGCTGCCTTGGGTCTTCTTCATTGGCTTGGACGCCATATTCCACCAACACGCATTGTCCATCATTCTGACATCTCGTTGTCAATCGGGTACATTCCAACCATCGTTCAAACCCATCGTACGGTTCAAGAATTTCACGAAAATCCATATTGGCTTTTTCCATTTCAGAGGAATCAGGGAGAGCATCCGTTCCCGCCACAGCGAGTTGTTGCACATAATCACCCCCCGTTTGATAGGGAATTTCCCAAGCAGTCTGAGGTAATTCCATCTTCGACAGCCATCGTTTCCCGTCATGTCGAATCATGCGATGATTCACTACATGCAGCAAATGACCGTATCCATCAGTATCCCACCCATAACGAACAGGCGTACCTAAGGTCACCATATCGACCGTCGCGCCACCTAAAAGCCGTTGTTCAGTCAGCACCTGATAGAGTGCTTCCAGCCGTTCCACAGACTGGTCTTGTGCGGAGCACGCATCCCAATATGTCGCTAATATCTCAAAAATTCTTTGACGAGCTTCGGATTCACCAGACGTGATGAGATTAGATACCAGAGCCAAGACATGTCCCATGTGCCCATGAGCGATCAATAAGATACGATCTTCCTTCGATAACGATCGCTCAGAGCCCCATTGCTGAAGAAACTCTATAAAGGCAACCGCGGCCTCCATCCGTCCAACGTGATGATGAACAGAGGACCATACATACCGATCACATGGAATGAGCGATGACGCCTCTTGACCAAGCCCCACCTCAAATTTTTTCACATACGCTGTCGTAAAATTTCCAACCTCTTGAGCAAGATTATCCAGCGCCTGATAGGTCGATTGATCATTAACAAGTGGTGGATGAATGGGGTCATCTTTCTTCCCAATCCCGTTGCTTGCAGGTCTGAGAAGCGCCAACAATGACTCCAATCCCGAAATACCTCGGGAATAGCCACGCTTTAAGCCCCCAACCTCATCCAAGCGAGCCGCGCCAAATACATCGGAAAACGGGTGTCCATTGAGAAACAACACACCCTTCACCTTATTTGTGGCTAATGTCGTCCCAATATGCGCCATGGCACGCTTCCATTCTGACGAGTCAATGGAAGGCCCAGGCTCAAATGTAGGATAGAACACCCGGTTTCCAGGGTTAGAACGA
>QIMB01000407.1 GCA_003233615.1 Nitrospirota bacterium | reverse complement strand
TTATGAAGCTCAGGCGGAATCCTGAGATTAAACTTGCCCGAATATTCTTTTAACGGATTAATCCCCTTTTCCCTACACACCTCAAGAAATACCTCTAATGAATTCTTGAACTCCTTCCGAAGGTTGATTGGGCTTTTTCCATAAAAATCTGCGCTTCCATTTAGCCCAAGGATCTCTCCCCGGAACTGATCTAGCTCAGGATCATATTCAATCTTTGCTTTGTAACCATCAAGTTCCATCATATTCATGGCTTCACCTCATACAACTCTAACCATTTGCGAATACTAGCAATTGCTCCTTTATCCGTGTTCGGCGATGGATGAGGTCGATGAAATACTCGAACTTCGCCGAAAAGGACTACAGCAATACGTGAACCAGCCCTTTCTGACACATCCGCACCCAGAGCCTTAAACAATGACTCTATATCCATCCATGGGATATTTCCGCTAGTCGGCCGTTTGTAGATTTGCTCTAACGTTTTCTGATGCTTTCGCTTCACCCACAAATAGTACCATATATTAGTACCATGTCAAGCTCAAGTCATATAACGCCAGATTGAGAATCCTGCCTTTTGTTCATCTTGCTCGAACCGATGGTTGGCGGACATGGGGAGCACCTCGATGGGGGGGCAAACAATGCGCACTCTTCAAACGGGCGTTGGCTGCCGAACACGGCGGCCAACGATTATTCTAGCCCTTACCAGCTATGAAATCACCGCGAAACGCCACTACATAATTCACAGGCCCGGACACCCATATGACGCATGCTCGTATTCAATCCAGAGGAATCGGTCATGGATAACATCGAGCCGACCTCATATTATGAAACAAGCGAATTACCCATAACATAATGACCCCATAACAGCTTGCTGTGCGAACTGATTGCACTGGTTAGGTTGTGAAAACATCGACGCTATGTCTTGTGTCCCTTATAGTATTGCACATCGATATTCCTAGATCCCGCTTGCATGAGAGCATTGACCACCTCTGGAATATGATCATCTTCAATAAGGTAAAACGTGTCGATGGTTTCACCATTGTTCATTCGAAACTCCAAGTATTTCTGCTGCTTTATTTGTCCGTTAGGAACAAGACGGTGCGAATATATGATGGCTTTACTAATTTCACCAATACTGATCTCATGAGTTACAAAACTAAAAAATGCACTGTATCTAACGCGGTTTTCCCTAATTTGCAAAAAAGTATCAAAGGTGGTGATATTCAGAAGTGTAGCCGCTACACCAATGGCTATAGACATCTTTGGCATTAGTTGTAATTCTTGGTGCAGCGTCATTGGCACATTACTTCGATCCGGACGGTCTAGCATGTCGTAAATACGATCACCAAGATATCGAACTAACAGGCGAAGATAAAAAGGGAAAACGACAATAAAACTTAAAAAAAATCCGGGAATAAAAGAATATATAAGAACATCTGTTCCTCGATGGGAAAAGTGCCATGCTGTGCTATTCCCAGCCAATTCCAACAGCACGTGCTGAAAAAGGCCCAGTGGATAGGCTACGGCGAACACAGCAACCAGCATTGGCAACCCATACTTGAGATGTTCTGAGTAAGTCAACGGCTCTGTATTACCAATATCCTCAAGCTGTCCTACAGAATTCTTAAGCGGGATATTCGCTGGGAAAAATCTGAGTAACAATATCACGAGAATGATCGGGAAAACGCAGGCGATAAATATGCTCATGGCTCCAGCAACCTAACGCTTGGTGGAGGAGCGCGCCCTTTGTGCGTTTGGCGCGAACCGATGGTTGGTGGTCATGAGAAATACCTCGATGGGGGTCAACTATGCACATTCTTCAACCTGGTGTTGGCTGCCGTACCAGACACCCAACACGTTAGTATCTAGTCTTATCGGATAATACTGCTAGTAATAAAATCCTGTAATCTGTATTGATTTTCACGACCACGCTTCTGCGAAATGTCACCAAGAATAGGTGTCCAGACGATTGTTTCATACTCATCACCGCGCGGATCAAACAGAATATGTGGTTCCCCACCCATACATGTGCGGCGCTGCATCTGTCCGTTTCTCTTAGTCCAACGCCTGCCGTCTGGCCAAAAGGAAGACGCTTTTATCAGCTAGCAGGCCTTGTTTGAGCAGAGCGAGTTGGTCCGCTCTCCTTAGGCTCACGTCCACCCGCTTTAATGGGGCCAAAGGGGCGTCACTGGTTTTGGGTCATTTTGCCAAAACACTAACCGTTGCGCCCTTCGGGATGCGCCAAGCAACAAGCTCGACTGTCGGGCAATACCCGGCAACACCGAAAAGCACATTGACATAATCATGGGTGGCACACATGCGATATGTTTTCACCGGCTAACGCTTCTTAACGGGATAACCTAAGATGAATTCTCGATACACTTCGTAAAGCACAATAGGACTAGAACCACACATTCAGAGGTATGATCAAAAATACTCAACAGACCTGTAATGGGGAAAATTGAGGAGAAGACTGTAGAATCTCTAGGTCTTCGTTACGAAAACCAAACCCGGCAGGAATGATCTCTATTTCTTGAGAAGCACGTTTACTTTTTTTTGGGCGATTTGAACGGTTTGGAAGGCTCGGTCTTTTTTACCGAGAGGCGCATCTTGTTCAATGGCCTTAAGGAAATCTTGGGGCCCGTGAACGGGAGCATAGGTGAGCGTAACGACCACATCCATGGAAGGTGCATCTTTTGGTGTGGGGAAGGTGAACGATTC
>QIMB01000067.1 GCA_003233615.1 Nitrospirota bacterium | reverse complement strand
CTCCCTAGGTTTAGGATGTAGATTGTTTGCGTTACCGCTCAATCTTGACACATTGCGATGCCGGTTAAAATGGAGCGGGTCCATCCCATCAGGATGAGTGCTTCATGATGTATTCATCCCCACCTTCGGTCGAGAAAGGCGAAATAGTCTGGCGCCAGTCATCAGGAACCACGGAGTGGCTGGGCCATGACACGAATGATACACAGCATGCGCGTATATAATCCGTGTGGGTCGAAGGATGGAAGAACCTATCCGACTCTATATTATGTAACAAGCGACTTGACCACATGCATGACCACATGCATTTTAAGGAAATTTAATCCCGGAGATGGTAAAGGTTTCGTTAAGCTGTGAAAACGATGATGATAAGTTCATCATATCCCAACCTGTAAGAACCTCGACTCTCAACTATTCTGTTTGTCATAGGCTCCAAGTACTTTCCTTTCCTTCGGGCATTCCCTTTATTCACCAGATTTTGTATGGTGCCCCGAATGTGTTTCCTGGCAAGAATGCGAATGTCTTGAAAATGTAACTCATTCTGTGTGTAGTCTTGGGGAGTAAAATGGCAGTTTACACCTATGTAAATATTAAATTTGCAGGGGCTAAGCGGCTAGCGGATTTATACGGAATTGGTCACGACATCCGTGCGTGCAGTGACTATTGTGAAAAATATCTTCAAACATTTGCGGCTATTTCTCAACCGTCTGAGATTCAACCGACTAATGAAGGGGTACACTTGGAATGCTTTTCAGCCTTTATTTTCATTAAATATGGCAGGTGCTTTAAAGGTGGCATTCGAGATGAAACCAGCAAGGAAATTTTGGCAACTTTATCTCCCGAGGACCTGAAGCTGCATCAGCTCGCGATAGATATTCGAGACAAATACATTGCACATTCGGTAAACGATTTGGAGACCCACAAGGTTCGTGTGTGGCTGAACCCTGAAGAAAAGGGCAGAAAAATTAACAACGTTAACATTGAGAGCCATTATGTTGCGGGGCAAGATCTTCAAATTTATCAGAGATTGAAACAGCTCATTAGTCGGCTTCTTTCGTGGATTGATGCAGAGAAGAAGCGAGAGGAAACGAGCCTTATTAAGCTAGTAGGACATCAATATGATCTAGATTACTTATATTCTCAAGACGCCGAACCGCCAGAAGATATTGATTATTCGAGAGCTTCAAAGCCTAGAAGAAACCTCTAACAGGCCAATCGAATCAACGACCGAGAACAACGCACGCCTTCTCCATACTCAGAAAACGCCTACCCTTCACCCTCCTTCTCGCTAGCATTGTTTTCCTGTACACCGATTTCCTATTGAACGGGTGTGAACGTGACTAGCGATCTCTGACCGATTCATGCGGGCCATCAAGGGTGTTGAAGTATTTTTTGCCGTCCCTTGTTGTGACCAAGAGCAAGAGCAAGCACAAGAACTAGAATCCGATCGCGATAACCAATCGGTTTTTGGATAGACGCTGATCGGCTGGGTCGCGAGTTGGATTTGGTCATCTCCTGTTGAATAAGGATAACGTGGTGCACTTCGTTTTAGAATACGGGTGTGCCCCCCTTGTGTGTCAGTAGCGATCCAATGTCCCATTCCTCCGCAAAATCATGGCCCGTCCCGTCTTGGGATCAATCAGTTCCATCGTCCCATCAAAGTCCCGTTGGGGACTCATCAGGGAATGGGCTGTCTCGCAATCGAGCGTATACGTGCCGTCCATATGCCGTGTCATTGGCACCATGCGCTGAGCCATCTCGTGAAAGCCCTGAATATGTGAGGTCTCCCTCCAAACCACAAGGAACAGGCCCAGAAAGAAGCCCAGAATCAGGCCCAGGATGAGGGTGAAGAGCGTTTTCATGATGCCCCCCTTGTGGTGATGAGTTCGGTGGCGACAGCCATCGTCACGATGCCAATGGCCCACAGGATGCCGATCAACTCCCGGTCCCGCCCCGTCAACGGCCTGAAGTCATTGAACAGGGACCATGGGCTGTGGGAATAGGAATTATAAAAGGCCTTTTTGAGAGAATAGCAAAGTACCAAAGACCTTGTTGAGGATTCAATCCCCAGCTTCGCTGTCCGACATGCGGGAGTTCATCCTGCGAGGAGGGCCTGACCGGCCCATTGTTTTTGGATCGGGCCAGGATGTCGCTCCATTGTGGCGTGTGGGCCGGGGCACTGGGCAAAGGGGGAGTGTCGGCTCAAAAACTGAACCGGAATCCTGGGAGTGATTAGGTATGAGGGTCAATTCGCTTGCTTCATAATATAGATTTTGGCTCATTGTTAGATTTTGCAGTCTTGCTTATGAAACGCCCTTGTTATCCAGGCCGCGAAACGGAGGCTGAGGGAGTCTCTATTTCGTGTCAGACTTGATTAAGGTGTATATCTTGAGCCTGCGGTTAAGGCCAAGTATCGTGGCGAAAAAGTGGCAGCTTTTCTAGTCGATCATCTTCCGATCTCACCCGCACCCTACGAAAAAATGAGGTGGGATATTAATAAACTTAGTCAAGTCTGACACCAATTCAGCGACCGTATTTCCATTTTCTATTTGAGAACTCTATTCTGTCTGTGCCTCAGTTATCTTCTCATGCAATCCTGCATGAGTAATATCCTTCACGAGATCGAATTGGACACGAAACGCGACAGGATCATCCTGAGAGGAAGATCCTGTTGAATCCTCCTGACAGGATTCGAAACACCGTCCTGGAAGATCCTCAAGCA
>QIMB01000295.1 GCA_003233615.1 Nitrospirota bacterium | reverse complement strand
CAATGTTAATAACACCTCGGTTGGGAATGATGAGAACTATTCTAATAGTCATGAAGAAAAGGCTGAGACAATTGGAGCCATGTTCGGAAATATATCGACGAAACAATTCTAAGCTTTCGCAAGCGTAGCCGTAACAGCATATGGGATCGGTGTCGCTTCTAAACCTTTTTCTCGCTGGCTAGATTTAAGAATCAACGAACCTCAAGTACAAAGAGCGGAGAATGTTGCGAAACACAATCAAACACTTACAAGAAATGTTCAACAATTGTCAAACGAATTGCGGTCTATAGGAGACGAGAAGGCTGCTTTGGAAAAGAAGTTCACTGAATTTAAAAAAAACAATGATGAGGCAAATAAGGAAAGTGTACGAAAGACAGCCTCAGTAGAAAATCAGAATCTGAATATGTCAGATCTGGATCTACCCAGAAGCGTAAAATCATTACTTTCTGCAGAGCCATTGATAAGACATGACAGCTATATTAAAGCTATTGCTTTGTCCGGTAGGTCGAATCTAATTGCTGTTACTGATAGTGATTGGAATATTCATATCTACAATTCGCTTGATGGTCAGATATTGCATGAAATTAAAGGACATGAGGACGAGATTACATCGTTGGTATTCAATCTAAGTGGTTCGCTAATATTATCTAGCTCACTCGATGGTTCTACCAGAATATGGGATACAAAAACAGGTTCACAGTTAAAAAGGTTCAGAAATATTTTAGACGACAAACGAGCACCTTTGGGTTCTACGGCTCGAACAAAGAGCCCGAAGTCAATGTTCACCCCCTCTGGTGGAGAGGTACTGTTGTATGGAACTAATTTCAAAATCGCCGTATTAAATGCTGAAACGGGCGAAGAAATCAATTTAATAGATCTTTATCCTAATGCGTATCTTGCTGAGGGTGTCGAATCGGATGCAGAAAATGGCGGCCTGTCAAGGTCAAGTCTCGAATCTCGCCAGAAACGTGGCGAACTCCAAAGATTAGCGCGGACTGCTTCCAAGGGCGCTAGGAGATGGGTTGAAGACATTTCTGTTTCACAGGATGGTAGATATATTTCTGCGATTGTCTTTGGTCACGAAAGAGATGTAATGATCTACGATCTAGATAATGCAGAATTCGTATATCAATACATGTTTAGAGAATTAGCTGGAGATCGAAAAACGGGTTTTTTCCCGCGAAAAATTAAGTTTTATGGATCAGGTGGTGAGTTTGTAGTTGGTGGGTATATCAGAAAGGGAACCAAATACAAAAAGTTATTCGCCGAACTATACATGAGTGAAATCGGACGCAGTGGAGTAGGCAGAATAATAGCCTCAGAGGAGATAGAGGATTCGAGTTCTTATAGAAATCCACCGGATTTTGCTGTGTCATTCTCGCGAGGCGTTATTGCAGTGAGAACCGCCGAGGGTATCGCGTTGTTTGATATTTCCAACAGCACAGTCCAAAAAAGACGATTGATAGAGGAACGGTGTCCAGGAGATTTTATCAGATTTATTGGACCATCGGACAATTACTTAGCATACGAATCATGTGCCTACACGATTGTACGAAGAGAAGATTTTTAATTCATCCTGAAAGCATGTCTCCGGAGGTCCCCCTTTGCCCCTGCTGTGCCCCCTAATATGTATAAGAAAAATAAAGCGCCCAGCCAAGTACAAAATGTACCTGGGCCTTTGATTTCCAATCACCAATTGCTGCGCCAATAGCCATTCCCTGACTTTACAGTCCGGACTTTCCGTTTTTCTTTGTGATTTTTGCTTGCAGCCTGGGATTTCCGCTTTGGTGGCGCGCTGAATCTGAACATTCACCACATGATATTCTGCGATGGCGTCTATGTTGATCGTGGTGGAAAAGCTGATCGATTTGCCTGGGACAAGGTACCCAACACCGCTGAGCTCTCACAACTGACTCACACCATTGCTCACCGGATTGGCTGGTTTCTGGAACGTCAGGGGTTGTTGGTCAAAGATGCCGAGCAGAGTTATCTGGCACTGGGCCCATCCGAACAAGACCCGGAAGATTCGATGCATCAATTGCAAGTCCACTCGATTACCTATCGGATCGGCGTCGGCCCACACCAGGGGCGCAAGGTATTCACCTTGCAGACCAGGCCTGGCTCAGAGGAGCCGTTCACTGACACGGCGGACGGAGAGTTGGCGGTTTCTCGCTGCATGCCGGCGTGAGCGTCAAAGTGCGCGAAAGAAATAAGCTCGAGCGGATCTGCCGCTACATCACTAGACCAGCCGTGTCAGAGAAACGACTGTCACTGACGAACCCAGGAAAGGTGCGCTACACACTGAAGACACCGTATCGAGACGGCACGACCGGGCGATGTTCCGACATGTGATTTTCGAGCCCGTGGATTTCATTGCCAAGCTCGCTGCTCTGGCTCCCAGACCCTGGGTGAACCTGACCCGCTATCACGGGGTATTCGCCGGAATGCCGGACCACCCCAATAGCAAGCACCGAGCCCTAGTCACCCCGGCACGGCGAGGCAAGGGCAGAAACACAGCACAGGAGGACTAGTACTCTGACCAAAAAATATTTGCACTGAACTAGCCTTTATAGGGAGTCCCCATGATGAAGGTAAATCGGTGTTCAATCTCAGTGAGAAAGACAGAATAAAGTCAAAACAGTCATAAAGACGGGCAAGACAGCCACACAAATCAATCGAGCGCATGCGCTAAATATGCGGGACAAGGGAGGAACGCCCATGGAAGTGGCGGATTTTCTTGAATTTACGCCCCGTACGATCATCAATATAACCAACCACTATATCGAGGGAGGTTTACTCAAAGCGCTGGAGGATGATCCGCGACCGGGTCGGCCAGTAAAATTTGATGATCGGGTGAAAAGTCGAATTGTTGCCACCGTCTGTTCATCCCCACCCGAGGGTTTCGATCGATGGACGCTGGAGTTGCTCAAGGAACACACTGAGCGGGAGGGTTTGGTTGATCAGATCAGCAAGGAGTCGATCCGTCTGGTGCTTCAAGAACATGATTTGAAGCCATGGCAGGAGAAGATGTGGTGTGTGGCGGAACTTGATCAGGATTATATAGATTGCATGGAGGATGTGCTGGATGTGTACCAGCGAGCGTATGATCCGACACGCCCAGTGGTGTGTATCGATGAAAAACCGGTGGCGCTACAGGGCGAGGTAAGAGACGAGAAACCGATGAAACCGGGTTCGGTGCGTAAACGTGATGGAGAGTACACGCGCCATGGCTCTGCCAATGTATTCTGTGCTGTGGAGCCGAAGAAAGGAAAGTACATCAACACAGTCACGAAACGACGCACGGGGAATGACTTTGCCAAATTTCTTGCCGATGTGGGAAGGCGTTATAGTGAAGCTGAACAAATAGTATTGGTGATGGACAACCTCAACACCCATGGAAAGAAGTCATTGACAAGATTCTATGGGGAAGAGCGCGGAGGCGAGTTATGGAACAGATTCGAGGTTCACTATACACCCAAACACGGAAGTTGGCTCAATCAGGCAGAGATCGCCATAGGTATGTATTCGCGCCAATGTTTGGGACGTTCACGAACAGATGCATTGGAGGCGTTGAAGAAGAAAACCAAAGCTTGGAATCGCATTGCGAATCGTAAGGAAATCACCATCAACTGGGAATTCACCAAAAAGAATGCCCGAGAGAAGTTTGATTACAGATGAAAAGACTTAATGGTCAGAGCACTAG
>QIMB01000446.1 GCA_003233615.1 Nitrospirota bacterium | reverse complement strand
CAAAATGGCACTATTTTTTCTACCGAAGATGGTGGCGGAAAATGGTCGCGTCAGCTGAGTGGAACGAGTAGTATGTTGTATGGGGCGTATTTCTTGTCTGCACAGCGTGGGTGGATTGTCGGCGCGCGCGGCGTCATTCTGACGACCAACGATGGCGGGGATACGTGGGATGATCAAGACAGTGGAATCACGTCAGATTTATTTGGGATTTACTTTCTTAATGAGAAGCAGGGATGGGCCGTGGGAGCTCTAGGGAAGATTCTCGTGACGAGTGACGGTGGTGCATCTTGGAGTGCTCAGGCTACCAACAGTCCTGCCACCTTCTTTGATGTTACTTTTACGGATTCTGTCTCAGGATGGGCCGTTGGGACTCAGGGGTCTATTTTTCAAACACTGAATGCCGGAAAGGATTGGGTTGAACGCCCACGCGGTTGTGGCAGCCCGTGCTTGAAACCTGCTGACTTGGTGAATGTTCAATTCCTGACGCTTTTGAGTGGTCGAATTATTGGTGAACGTGGGACTATTCTGATAACTGAAGATGCCGGGTTTACTTGGGAAGAGATCGAAACCCTGCATACGGAAACACTGTATGGCTTATCCATTCCTGATGCAACACATGGGTATGCCGTAGGGGACCATGGCACTATTCTGCATTTCACGCCCGCACCCTCCGAACCTTCTGATTCGTAATTCTCTCGTGTTGTAACCTTCCCGCTCTCCTCCCTCCCTTATCAGGCAGTAAAGCGTGCTTGCAGAATGGCGAGGGCCGCGAGGCTCGCAGTTTCTGCACGTAATATTGTTTTGCCAAACGATGCGAATGCCCAATTGTGAGATTGTGCTGCGTCTAACTCTTCTGCCGACCATCCACCTTCCGGCCCGATGATGACCGTGACGCCTGCTTCTGGTTTTTCTGTCGGACAGGGTATTGTCAACAGTGATACGCCTTCGGCTCGTTCTGCCATGAATATCAACTGGCTGTGTTGAGGAGTTTGGAGAAACTGTTGAAAGGTCTGTAATGGCAGAATCGTTGGCAGCGTCCAACGCTCACTTTGTTGTGCCGCCTCTACCGCAATGCGGTTCCATCGAGCTCGATGGGTGTCTTCTTGTGTTCCTGAGAGTTTGAGAATGACTCGGTCAGTGATGAGAGGACAAATCGCTGATACTCCAAGTTCGGTCGCTTTTTGTATCACCCATCCCATTTTCTCTCCTTTGAGAAGTGCTTGCGCGAGAATTACGGGAGGATGCGTTGTGCGGGGAGGGTCTTCAATCTGTTGAATAGTTGCTTCCAGTACGTGTTTCGTGATCTGAGTGACGGATGTATGATAGCGTTGTCCCTGGTCGTCGTTGAAGAGCAGGGAATCACCAGGCTTTGCTCGTAAGCTTTTTGAGATATGACTCAGGAGGGGATCAATAATCCTGACCACTCCATTCCCGACATCTTTGGAATGGATGAAAAAAACAGGCATGTGGGTTGAAATACTGTGAGGATGGATTCAGAAGAGGCGATTTAGTCAAAGAGGTTTTTGACTTTGTCAAAGAGCCCTTCCCCTTGGTTCTCTGTGTCAACCCCGTTTTCTTCACCAAAGGCATTCAATATTTCACGTTGGTGCGGGGTCAGCTTGGTGGGAATTTCAATCTTGATTCGGATCAGTTGATCACCCTTCCCCTGAGACTTGAGCCCTTGGGCTCCAAGGCCTTTTAACCGAAGAATTTGGTCGTGTTGTGTGCCTTCTGGAATTTTGACCACTGTGGTGCCAGTTAACGTCGGTACTTCTATTTTCCCTCCAAGTGTGGCTGTCACAAAATGCAGGCGACGGTCATACAGAATATCTTGGCCTTTTCGTATAAAATGAGGATGGGGTTTGACCTTTAACGCGACATAGAGATCGCCGGGAGGTCCTCCATTTATGCCATGTTCGCCCTCATGCGAAAGACGTAAGCGCATCCCGGATTCAATGCCTGCTGGAATCGTGACTGAGAGCATGCGCTCCTTATGCACCCGTTGTTGCCCACGGCAACTTTTGCAAGGATCTGCAATAATTTTCCCTGCCCCCTGGCATTGCCCACAGGTTCGATTGATGGTGAAAAAGCCTTGCTGTAGCCGAATTTGTCCTGCCCCGCGACAGGCTGAACAGGCTTTGACGGATTGGTTGGATTTTGCTCCGGTTCCTTTGCAGGTGCCGCAGACTTCCCAACGAGGAATTTTCAGTTTGGCTTCTTTGCCGTTAATGGCATCTTCAAAAGAAATTTCTAGATTATATTGAAGATCGTTTCCTTGTTCCGCACGGCTTCGACCTCGACCGCCACCAAAGAAGTCTTCAAAGATATCCCCAAATACGTCGCCGAAGCCGCCACCCCCAAATCCTTGGGGTCCGCCACCTTGTCCGGCGGCAGCATGTCCAAACATATCGTATTTTTGCCGACGTTCACCATCACTGAGGACTTCGTACGCTTCTCCAGCCTCTTTGAATTTTTCCTCTGCGACTTTTTTCTTGTCAGCTTCAGAGTGAAGATCGGGATGGTGTTGTCGAGCGAGTTTGCGGAACGCTTTCTTTATTTCATCTTCCGACGCATTTCGCTCTACTCCCAGCACATCGTAGTAGTCGCGTTTTCCTGTTTGCGCCTTGAGAGAGGCTGAGAGTAGATTGAATGTGAAATCTGGATCACCATGAATTCGTGTTGTTAACTTTTTCCTTTGTCGACTTCTTCGAATTCCGCATCAACAACCTTCTCGTCACCACTAGCCGAAGATTCTCCCGATCCTTGATCGGACGGACCGGAGTCACCATCTGGGCCTGGACCTGCTGATTCGCCGGCATCTGCCGAGGCCTTTTTATACATTTCTTCGGCCAGTTTATGTGACGCCGTTGTAAGATTCTGCATAGCGGTGTTTATCGCTTCAATCTCTGTTTCTTCGAGAGCTTTTTTCAGTGCATCAATAGCGGTGGTGATATTCGTCTTCTCTTCCTCGCTTATTTTATCACCATGTTCGCTTAAATTCTTTTCAGTGCTGTACATGAGTGTGTCTGCCTGATTTTTAAGCTCAACAAGCT
>QIMB01000195.1 GCA_003233615.1 Nitrospirota bacterium | reverse complement strand
TATGGAGAACCTGTTTAGATTTTCCTATGATTTTTATGGATCAATAGCGAACAGTTGTTTTGATGAACATCCGATTGACTTAGAAAACAAGAGGCAAGTGAAGGTAGGGCTAAAATCTCTTTTGCGTAATCATGGCCTGAATGAAGTAAAGGATGAATAGGGGCAATATTTGCAGGATAGACAAGTCTATTGGTGCATATTATAGGGCGGCTTTTTCTTAAATAGATAAAGGTGTCAGGAACAAAATTTGTCCTTGCCAATGGGCTTTAGTTAGTTGAAAGCTAAAAAGCGGTCGCAGCCGTCGATGATGTTGGAGAGGATGACGAGGCCGCAAAAATTAACTTCTTTGCCGTAGCCGTCGGTGGAGATGTGGTGTTGTTGGCAACCGTAGGCACAGACAAATAATTTCAGTCCGTCCTTTGCCAGTTCGGCAAACCGGGGATCTTTGAGATTGAGGACTCCTTCATCAATAAAATACAGATAGGTGTCAACGTTATTGGCTAATGCTGTTTTTGAGAGCTGATACACGGTCTCAGCATTTGGGTTGTCGGGAGCCGTCGAAAGAAGGATCCCCAATTTTTTGTTGGCTAAAATCGGATTGGGTGTGGTGAGTTGATCCATAACTGTTTTTTCGTATTTGTGGGTATTGTTGCTGGGAATTTCCTAGATTGGCATATTGACTCTGTCAAGTCTACTTGAAGCCTTCTTTGGCTTGACCAGGGTTTTCCTGCCTCTCTATAATTTTACAGTTTCCAAGAATTTCTGAGTAGTGAATCAGGTCTATCTTATTTGGTGTGTGATGAGTCAATTGACGCATTTTAATGAATCGGGGCGGGCGCGCATGGTGGATGTGACGGATAAGGCGCCCACGCAGCGTGTGGCTGTGGCACAGGGGAAGGTGTTGGTGTTGCCGGATACCCTCAAAAGGATTCAAGATGGTCGTATTGCGAAAGGCGATGTTCTGGCTGTGGCCCAAGTGGCCGGGGTCATGGGCGCGAAGCGGACGCCTGATGTGATTCCGATGTGTCACCCTTTGTTGCTCACGGGTGTGGATGTGAATTTTACGGAAGACGATCACCCCAATTCCTCCGGGCGTTGCTCTATTACGATTGAAGTCACTGTCAAAACTACAGGGAACACCGGGGTGGAGATGGAAGCGATGACAGCAGTCTCGGTGGCTGCGCTGACAATATATGATATGTGTAAAGCGGTGGATAAAGGTATGGAATTTGGCGAGATTTTCCTGGTGTCGAAGTCTGGTGGAAAGTCAGGGCTTTATCAACGTGATTCTGTTGCGAGTGGATCCTAACACCTTTCCACCTCGCGCTTAACGAAACTCGAGTTGTAACGATGGTTCAGGTTAGACTTTTCGGCATGTTGAAAACCTTAGTGGCCGGGAGCAATATATTGGAAATGCCCTTGGCCGATGGCGCACAGGTGAAGGATCTGGTGGATTCTCTCCAAGCACAATACCCTGATTTAGGCGAACTCCTACGTCAGAAAAAAGTCGTGGTGTCCGTGAACCAGGAAATTGCGCATTGGGAAACGGCTCTTGTCGAATCAGATGAAATTGCGTTGTTGCCGCCTTTTGCGGGTGGGGCATAACGGTGAAACAACCACAATCCTATCGTTGTGAACTGAGGAAGGTGCGTTATGGCTGTTGAGACAGAAGCAGACATGCTGGTTCGTGTTCAGCTTGAGAATTTTTCGATTGATCAGGAATTAGAGCGCGTTCGAGCGCGATCCACCAAAATCGGTGGGATTGCGATGTTTTTGGGTACGGCTCGTGATCATTCCAAGGGCCATGACGTGAGTTCTATGGCATTTGAACATTATGAAGGCATGGCGCAAAAGAAGCTGAAGGAAATTCGTGAGCGAGCCTTACAAGATTTTGACATCATTGAAGCTCTGGTGCTTCATCGATACGGTCCCATAGAAATTGGCGAAAATATTGTGTTGATTATTGTCGGGGCTGAACACCGAGCTGATGCGTTCAAGGCATGCCAATGGTGTATTGACGAACTGAAAAAAATTACGCCGATATGGAAAATGGAATACACCCCCCAGGGTGATGTCTGGGTTGAGGAGCATCCCTAATGCCCATAACTGATCCACAGGTGATGCCTGAGCCCGCAAAGGATATATGGGGACGGCCTTTACGATCACTTCGTGTCTCGGTCACGGATCGGTGTAATTTGCGCTGTCAGTATTGTATGCCTGAGGAAGAGTATGTGTGGTTGCCTCGTGAAACCTTGCTGACTTTTAAAGAGATTGTGTTCCTGACCGAGCTCTTCTCGGAGCAAGGCGTGGATCGAGTCCGTATTACCGGTGGTGAGCCGCTGCTACGGAAAGATTTGGCGTCCTTGATTGGGATGCTTCAGAAGAACACCCGCATTCAGGATATTGCGATGACCACCAATGGGGTGTTGCTTGCTGAGCATGCGCAGAATCTTTTCGATGCGGGGTTACATCGTATTACGGTGAGCCTGGATACCTTAAAGGCCGAACGGTTTAAGGCCTTGACCCGACGGGATACCTTGGCCCAGGTGTTTGAAGGGATTGAGTCGGTTGGTCGGGTGGGTTTTCATGGGTTGAAATTAGATACCGTGGCGATGAAGGGATATAACGATGATGAACTCATTCCCTTAATCGAATATGGGAAACGCGTCAATGGTGAAGTGCGGTTTATTGAATATATGGATGTTGGCGGAGCAAATGATTGGTCGGCTGATAAAGTTCTGTCGCGCAAAGA
>QIMB01000439.1 GCA_003233615.1 Nitrospirota bacterium | reverse complement strand
GTATCAAAATGATTCTTTCAGTCGTTCTTGTCTGTTTTGGAATACACATTGGTTTTAATCAACACGATCTGGCTTATGCAAATCCTGAAGCGTCTTTGATCAATTCAGGAAATCATGAAAACATGAATAGATCACATGAAAAAGCTTTTTCGATCATGCAACAACAACTGAGCGCGTATAGAGAAAAACTTCAGGAATCAGAGCGTAATCTGGAGGAATTCCAGCAAGAACATGGAATTATTTCACTCGAATCGCAAATCAATTTTCTTCTCCAACAGCGTAACGGATTTGATAACTCGTTAAAGCAAGCAGAAAACGTGTCGATGGGATTAAAAAAGAAGTTCACCTGGGTCAAAGATCAAATGAGTCAAACTCCTCAAGAAGTTCCTCTATCAAAATCAATTAGCGAGCAAGGGATTGTCGGCGGCGCTAAGAGTCAATTACTCGGTCTTCAGTTAAGAGAGCAACAATTACTCACCAAGTATACGGAAGCGAGCCCTCATCTCAGAGCTGTGCGTGAGGAAATGGACGTAATTCTGCGTTTTATTAAGGAACACGAGGCGAAGGAATCAATAGGTGTCTCGAGAGGGAAGAACCCGTTATATGCTGCGATGGAAATGCAATTGTTTCAGACCCAGGGTGCGTTAGTGGCTGCAGAAGCCCAAGGTGCTAGCATTAAGCAGCAAATTACCGGGATCGATAAGGAATTGGAGAGATTGAGGCGTTTGAGGCCAGGACTCGATGAACTTCTGCGCCAGGTAAAGTCGGATGAATCGAATTATATGAATTATTTAACCAAAGTAGGGACCACACCACCTCAAGATTATCATGTACAGGTTGGTGATCAACTTGATATTAAGTTCTTTTTCAATCCAGAATTGAATGAGAATATTTTGGTCCGTCCAGACGGACGTATTGCCCTACAATTAATTGGTGAAATTCCTGTTGTGGGCCACACCGTCGAGCAGATTCGTGAGTTCCTCATCCAACGCTATGCAGGACAACTCAAGAACCCTGAGATTGCCGTCTTACTTCGATCCTCGCATGTGCTTCCTGGTGATGTGAGTGGTGCCCTAACAGGTGCAATGGGTAGTGGGGGGGGGAATGGAAGCTGATATATTCATTGAAAAGGAATTATTGCCTTATCCCTTTGGAAGTCCGCGGGATATTTTAACCGCTTTCTTCAGGCAAAAAATAAAAATTCTGATTGTATTTATTGCAATTTTCCTGGCTGTAGTAGGATGGGTGTATTCTCAAGACATTCTGTATGAGGCTCGTGCCACTTTAGTCCTTAAATTTGGCAGGGAGCACATCTTTCGACCTGAAGTGGGTAAGGTCGATCAAATTGTTCGGTATGATGAAAGAGCTGCCGTTGAAGCAGAACGACAAATTATACTGAGTAAGGATCTCGCCAGACGAGTTGTACAAGTTATGGGGGTAGAAAATCTCTACCCAGAAATGTTGGGGCCTTCGGGAAAGAATTCACCACGGAAAATAGAGAATGCTGCGGTAAGGTTTGTAGGGAAACTAGATGCCATTCCTACTAGCGGGACTAATCTGATTCAAATTGTTTTTCTTCATGAGCAACCGAAAGTCGCAGCGCAAGCATTAAACCACTTAGTCGAATTGCTAAAAGAGAGACATCTTCAAGTGTTTAGTGATCCAAAATCTACGTTCTTAGTTAAGCGATTAGATGAGTATAGGAAAGATCTAGAAGATGTAGAAAGCACTCTTCAGGCTTTTAAGCAAAAGCATGGTCTTTCCGCCCCCCTTGTTGGACAACAAGGCCGTCTCCTCAATCAGCGGGTTAGTCTAGATAGCGACTACAAATTAATCAAGAATAAGCTGCAAGGATTGGCAGGTAAAATCATTTCGCTTGATAGTCAGATGAAAACCATTCTCGAAAATATTCCGGTTTCCACTGTGGCAGAAGGGGGAAACCTTGAAAAGGCTAAGGCTGATCTTTTTGCTCTGAAACGTGAAGAACAGAGGCTCCTCACAAAGTACACAGAAACCAGTTTCCCTGTTCTGAACCTTAGGGACGAAATTGACCTGATGAAAAAATTTATTCTCGATGAACAGAGAAGTGAGCGTGCCAATACGGTGTCGAGTGGAAAGAAAGCAATGTATAGCCAGCTTGAAATGGAGGGACTTGCAGCTGTGTCTGAGACAACGACCCTCGAGGCAAGCAGTCATGTTATTGCCCTTCAAATTGAGGACCTTGATAAAGAAATTCAGAAGCTTGATGATTTAAATAAAGAACTGATCGTTCTGCAGCGACAGAGGGCAGCGGATGAGCAGAATTATATGCTCTATCTCAACAAAGTCGAAGAAGCCAAAGTCTCTGAAGAAATGGACCAACTGAAAATGTCCAACATCAGTGTGATTCAAGCTGCAGAGATACCTCGGATCCCCGCCGGTAGATCTCGAAATGTCAAACTCCTTTTAGGAGCAATTGTTGCTGGAATCATGAGTGTGGGACTTGGATTTGTGTTGGAATACTTTCAAGGGGTCTATACCAGACCCGATCAAGCGGCTGAGGACCTAGGGCTTCCTATTCTGGCTACATTTAGCCAAAAAGTCTGAAAATTTTCCCATGTACCTTGAATATTATGGTCTGAAAAGAGAACCTTTTCACATCACACCTGATCCAAGTTTCCTGTATTTAAGTCCTAGCCATAAGGAAGCGCTGGGAGCCATTATCTATGGTGTTGAGAAAAGGAAAGGGTTTATCGCAATTATTGGGGAAGTAG
>QIMB01000006.1 GCA_003233615.1 Nitrospirota bacterium | reverse complement strand
TCTCGGTAGTTTTTCCCGGGACCTTGGTATTCGTCTGAGGTTCCGGGATTTTTTTAAAATTGTTATCTTTCGTCATGACACGTCACAAAAAATGCTTCATTATTTCTGAACCGTCACCGACAAGAAAGAATAGGAGTCAAAGCTTTTCGACGAGTCCCAACAAGGAGGTGCCTTATGGGGGGCTTCAGAGATGGGCCGTTTTTCGGTAAAATTCCTTGGGTCATACCACTGCTGCTATTGGCTGTTCCCCTTCCTTCCTGGTCATGTGATTCTCAACTCAATCCTCAAGCATTTCAATCCAACGTCTCAAACCACAACGATCTTCTCCCCAATGGCATGATGGCCCTTCGCTACGCAGGGACTGGAGACGAAGTTTCGCCACATGTCAGTGTGCACCGCGTCATGATGACCTTGCCGGGCCGACACCTCACTATTCCCGAAGCCAAAGATTCCAAGTATCTTGTGGTAGAAGTTGATGGCACGATAGGTTGGATCACCTATCTGGTTGCCAAGCATGCCCTATTTTATGGGGTTGGCCAGGATAGCTTGGGTTTTCCGAAAAAGATGTGGATCGATTCAGAGGAAGATGGGCTCAATGGCAATGAGCATTTGAACGGGCTAGAGTAATTGATGCTGATCTGGCGCGTATTCCCAGGGCACAATTCCAAGAACCGTATTGATTCAGCTGCTTAGTCCTTTTACACTACAGTGTGCATCGTTACCAGGGAGGGTTCGGTGTCAATAGCACGTTGGTCAATCGACAAATGGCAAGATCTGCTTCGGACACTTTTTCGTCCAGAGCATGCTGCATTTTTTCCGCACAAAGTCTTTCGCTGGAATGCTCATGGTATTTATCTGGATTGTTTTTTTCCGTTCCAGTGCGAGCATCTCCTGGGTGGAGAAGCAATCTTGGGTAAGTCTGTGAGAGGCGTGCTACCAAAAAGTAGTGGCTACATGGTCCAGAAAGCGTTAGAGCTTACTCTACGTCGAGGGGTGTCACAAGACATACAATGTGTCCTTCCTGCCGGGAAGCAATCCTATGTCGCTTCGGTCCGGTTATTTCCTTATGATTCAGAAATCCTGGGTTTCGTCACAGATCATGATCTGACTGGAAAGCCTGTGATTCAGGTGACTCCAGATCATGCCTCAATAGGATTTCTTAAGAGCTTACCTGGTCTTCACACGCCATTCTCACGTGCTGTTCGAAAAAGCTCTCCTCAAATCAATTCCTAATTCATCGAACAGGCGCCGGGGCCTCGGGGATCTCCGCAGGAGCCGCAGCTCCCTGGATCACCTGAAAAATCCATTCCTCCATCCGAGCCTCCTACTGCAAAGCCCGTTAGTTGTTTTTCAAGTGTCGTCCCCTGACATTCCGGGCAAGCTGGAATAGTGGACCGATGAACCAACAGATCAAAATAATGCGAACATCCTTGGCACTGATAGGCGAAAATTGGCATGGTTTCTGGACCTCCTTCTGAGGGTTCGCGAAATAACAACTTCTCATTTTCGCATCCCATCTTCAGGCCAGCTTGGGTCGATCTTTACTCGCACAATCCTCATTGTAGTCATTGGCTATACTGGCGGTTGTGCTACCTTAGAACGACCCAAGCTGTCAAAAACCTTGGCGCGAATTCCGGGAAGTTATTGTTTCGCGAACCCTAAATGAAATGGTATTACTATTATAGGCGAGATGTTGAGTAGAGGACAATGCAAGATTGTTGAAGGGCAGCATTGACGGTCATGATGGAGAAGGAGAGCACGATGTATAAAGAGGAGCAATCGTTTAATCTGCGTTTTTCGCTGGAAGCCACGTTTCCAGATGAATACGACGGTGAGGATGATGAGCGGGTGTGGCTCAAACAGTGGGAGACACAGGTAAAACCCGATATCGTCAAAAGTATTTTTCAGACTCTTGAACGATATCCTGAGTGGGCTGCACGGTTTCGTAACCGGGGTATGGCTGCCACAGACGAAATCGAAATTGTGTTAGAAAAATCGTATTCCGATCCTTCGCTTAATTAGACATAGCATGTTCCTTATCAAATTAATGCAACGATGCCTTTTCATAGTGGTGATGTGCGTGTGGATTGGTGGGTTGCACACGTCTACACAGGCGCAGAATCTCACCTATACTCTCACACCCAATAATCCAGTTGGTCGGGCCCCGCAAGCCATAACCTCCGGGGATTTTAATGGTGACGGGTTGTTGGATCTTGTCACCGTCAATGGCACATCAGACGATATCTCGGTGCTTATCGGCAATGGAAACGGGACGTTTCGATCGGCGGTGTCGTTTGGCGTCGGGAAAATTCCATTAGCGTTGGTGAGTCAAGATATGGATCGGGACGGCAACCTCGATTTGGTTGTCGCCCTTAGTGGAGTTGATCAGGTTGTTGTACTCAAAGGAGACGGCGATGGTTTTTTTAAAAAAATGGGGAGTCAGTTCTCCGGGAAAGGTACGACATTTTTAGCCGTGAGTGATGTGGATGGAGACGGGTGGAGCGATGTGGTTGCCATCAATAGCGGGCGATTTGGATATTACCCGCCGTTTAATCTTTCCGTGCTCCTCAACGATAGGCACGGGAATCTACAAAGTCCCGTGACGTATGAAAACGACGGACGGGAGGGGATGTTTCCCACTGGCGTGTTAATAGAAGATCTTACAAGTGATGGGATTCCAGATCTCGCAGTGACGTGGAGCCAACCCAGTTGGCAATCTGCCAATGGATTAATTTCCATTTTACGCAATACAGG
>QIMB01000206.1 GCA_003233615.1 Nitrospirota bacterium | reverse complement strand
CTGGCGGAGTTGTGAGCAAGGGCCACCAGTTGGTGCATTTCAATATCGATCCGACAGGCGAAGCGCTTTGGGCCCAAAGGAAGAGCTGCCACATTGACGTACAAATAGGGCTCACCTGGCAATTTGGCTGCCTCGAGTTCCTTGACGATGCGAATACCCGCAGTTCGAAGTTGGATCTCCACTCGTTTTCGTAACGCACTTCGGGTCACGATCCCCTTTAGTTCCGTTCCCAAGTCCTCAACGACCACATAGATGCCATGCATCCCTTGCAGTGATTTTTTTCTTAGCATACAATCATCCGCCTCTCAATATATGCGCTCGTTCTCAAATCATGTGTTCTCTTTTGCTAAAGGATTATAGACTGATTTTCTACGGCGTGTCCTCTTTTTTATTTTGTACATAGTCACCAAGGATTCCCCGGCTGTGTTCATCATCGTGACAGTAGCCGCACAGGTTTTCCCAGTTTGACCCATCAGGGGGATTGTTGTGGTGATTCCCGTCTTTGTGGTGCACGGTGAGCAGGTGTCTTGTCTTGAAATCAAACTCCCTGGCGCACTTGGCACAGATGAGCCCATGAATCTTCAGTGATTGTTCCCGGTAGGCGCTGTTGCTGGAAGGGGACGGTTTGGGTCGCAGTTCTTTGAAAATCTCGTTAAGGGGTTTGTCGCGTGCGGGCTTGTGTAGCCGTCGCAATGTGTGCCGGCCTTGGTAGGAATATCCCATGATATGCGTTCTTCCAAAAGATGGCGTTTGTGTCTTTCCCTTTCACATGCCGTGAGAAGCAGTACGCGCATGATGTGCTAATTTTCGAAGTTTTGCACATATTTGTCAATGGTTTGCAGACGCTCAAAGCCATGCGTTCAATCGACAATGACGAGATGTTTATCGAGGCCTGTCTACTTGGGACAACAACGTGCAAAATCCGTGAAGAGTTTCAACGGACCTTTGACACGGATGTTTCGTGCGAGCAAGGCCCATATCAGCTTGCGTTCTTTGGCAAGAAACCCCAACCAAGTCTGGCTATCAGCGATCACATAAAAGTCTGCTGTGCCTTGATGATTGTCAAGACTTCCAATGGTTGGTTCCGAGGTGGTGATTGTCGTTTGTCCTGGTTCGAACAAGGACACGAGCTCTTGGTAGCCTTCCTTGCCATTTTAGGAAGAGGATATGAGGTGAGGGTGATAGGCACATGGATGGCCCCATGCCGAATGAAGAACGTGTATGGTTTCCCTCGCATGAGTTCTCCAAATATTTCGTTCCGAATTACCCCCAATGTTGGAGGTGATCAAGAAATTCCTGGCCGTACCGCTTGGCGATTTCTTGCTCTAATATCCCAGGTGATAGGGCCGACTTTCAATGTATCGGCCACTTCAGCAAAATATTGCTCTAGTCCAGATGGAGTGAGTACAAGAACTTTCCCGCCTTCAGAACATGATTGGTATGTGTGCGGTGTGCTAGTTGGAATGAAAACAAAATCACCAGGTCCGGCCTGGTAGGTCTGTGCATCACAATGAATATCATATGCGCCCTCTAAGACATAAAAGGCCTCAGCGCCTGTTGGATGAATATGCAAGGCTGGGCCAATGTTGGGCGGGTGTATCATTTCAATCAAGGAATACCCGGCTTGAGTTTGATCACCAGCGACTTTGACGGTCATCTTCGTCCCTCGAAAATCAATCTGGCTGCCTTCCCCCTTCTTCAGTGCATATCCTTTGTTACTCTCTTGAGTCATTGAAACCTCATTCCTCACTACATGTTCATACGATTCTTAGAATATATCTTATTGATTCTAGATTTCTTTGTAGCTAACCAAACCACAATCATCACATGGATGGGAAGGCTTGCGTGTTGTCTTGCGAATATCCTAGTTCTTTGGATAGGCGGTGTACATCATCAATGCGTTGTTGGAGTTCGGGGTGACTGGAAAAATAGTGGGCGAATCCAAAATCGATTTCCTCTTCTTGAGCTTTGAGGCTTTCAAAGAGTTCTGTGGCTCCGCCGACATGTCCAAAGTGGCACTGAAGGGCATGCAGGGCGGTTTGGTCGGCTTGGCTCTCCCGGCTTTGGGAATGTTTGGCGGTGCGCAGGTTAATTGTCGATGCCAGGATATCGGAAAATCCTGAGTCTCCACCGAAAGTCAGTATTGCCAAGATGCTCAAGACAATGCCTCGTCCCATTAATCGTAGGTGATCTCGATTTTTAAAATGGCCCAACTCATGGGCTAGAATGAACATCAGGCCATTGGTCGAAGAAACAGATTCTAACAGACCCGAGAAGACCACCATTTTCCCGCCGGGAACGGCCATGGCATTGACCATGTCAGATTTCACGAGGCTGACGGTAATGGGGTAGGGAAGAGAGAGGCATGGTTTCAAAGAGTCAACTAGGCCTTGCAGTGTAGCTTGCTCGTCTGGCATCGACTCTTCACCGAAGTCCCAATCAATACCAACGCTTGCAAAGAGTTGAGCTTCTTGTTCAGGAGAGAGATAATCCACGGCCGCATCAACAAATAATCCGAGGGTCCAATATCCGATGCCCACGAAAACCAGAACGCCGGTTATGAGAACAAAAAATTCTCGAAGGGGATGTTGATGCGACACATTGTCATTGTGTTTGGGAAGTGACGGTTCGTAGTTCACGGGGTAGGAGGCTGTGGGGACGCGGGTTGATAGTAAATAGCGGTGCCATAGGCTAACACCTCGACCGACCCAATCCGATTGCCACTACCGCCTTTGGAGATGGATGAGGTTTCAATGCG
>QIMB01000059.1 GCA_003233615.1 Nitrospirota bacterium | reverse complement strand
TATCTTCACTGTGCTTAACGCAACGCGAAAAATAGGAGAAAAACCGTGATGAAAAGCTGTTGACATTCATTGCGGGTCCATATATGACCCCCTATTTTGAAAGATTGTGACCGTGACGAAGAAGGATTTGGGTGATGATCCGAAGGTGTGGATTCTGAAGTATGGCAAGCAGACGGGGGAAGGTAAAAATGAGTGACCAACAGGCACAGCAGAAGCGAATCGAAACCTTCTACCTGAAACAGTTTCTTCAAGCCTCGGGCATAGAAATGGCAATCGTTGACGACAATCGCGAAGAGCCTGACTTCGGTGTTATTTATCAGGGGAATGAGTTAGGACTTGAAGTAACGCAACTTTTCAAAGAGAACTTCGAAGGCGGAGCACCATTGCAAGCTCGTGAATCGTTCTGGTCGGGCGTGCTGCTTGAAGCAAAGAAAATCTACCTTGGCAATGGAAATCCTCTCTGCAATGTCAAGCTACTTCTGTCTCCTACAGCACTCAGCATGCTCAAGTACGACAAACAGGCAGTAATCGCAGAAATCCTATCACTTTTAGCTGATACCGAAATACCTGAGCCATTTGAACAGGTTCGGGTTGAGGGAAATGACAATACTCCACATATTACATCCATGCATGTCACCGCCATTACTGACGAGATCACTCCACGCTGGACCTGCGTTAACAATGATATAGGCTGGGTACGGACAATTACCGGTGATTTTCTTATGTCGCTGATCAGAAAGAAAGAGAAACGGTTACCCAGTTACCAGACCAGCTTCAGTGAGAACATCTTATTCATCTTTGTTGAAGCTGGCAAAGATTCAGGCATGGTGCGCTTGGATGGACCGACAGAAGTCGAAACTAGGTTTGAGAAGGTCTTTCTATACTTTCACCCCGAGGAGTGGCTTGAGTTGAAGTGAGCATGTCCAAACGCGCTCCAACGGCACCCTAGACTCATTCACGATGCCATGACTCAATAATCACCAGAGCCCGTTCAACGCGTCAAAACGTCCCAAATCAGCAATTCAGGTGAGATGTGATAAAAACCTATCCTCCATTTCAGTGGTGCCACATTAAACCCAAACGGCCTTTCTATAGTGGACCCCATCGTCAAGACCACCAAGGGTGAAAAATAAGTAAGCTTTCGTTCATGGTTTTCACGTATTCGTCAAGCCATTGGCGTGTTGGCAAAATGGATGTCTTCCGGCGTCCGATACCCCAAGGCTTGATGAGGCCGTTCGGTATTGTAAAATCGGAAATAAGTGGTTAAGCCGCGTTCCAATTCTTTCCCATCCCGGTGATCGGTGAGATAGACATATTCATACTTCACGGTTCGCCAGAACCGTTCGATAAAGATATTATCAAAGACCCGCCCACGGCCATCCATGCTGATCTGGATACCCGCCGCTTTGAGCCGGGTCGTGAAAGCGGTACTGGTAAACTGACAGCCTTGATCGCTGTTGAAGATCTCCGGACATCCAAGAAGCAATGCGTGCTCCAGCGCCTGTAGACAAAACGCCGTGTCCTGGGTGTTTGACACCATCCAGGCTAAGACATAACGGCTATACCAATCCAGAATAGCGACCAAAAATAAAAACCCACGGGGCATCGGCAAATAGGTCACATCCGTACACCACACCTGGTTGGGCCGATCAATCACGAGATCTCGGAGCAAATACGGATAGATGAGATGCTCAGGATGCGGGCGACTCGTCTGGGGGCCAGGGGCCACGCGCCACGCCTTCTAGCCCCATTTGCGGCATGAGCCGCTGCACACGCTTGCGATTCACGGGATAGCCTTGGCCGTTCAACCACACCATGATCCGGCGACTGCCATAATAGGGCGTGCGGGTATATTGTCGATCAATCTGGCGCATCAACTCTAGCGTCTCCGTACGTTCTCCTGTCGGATGATAATACCAATTGGCACGACCCAGCCCCAGCAAGGCACATTGGCGACGAAGACTCAGCTGCGGATGGCCCGGCACAATCCACTGGCGTTTGGCTTCAACCGAGCCCGGCAGTTTTTTTTAACCAGTCTAGCTCCATCTTTAAACGCCCAACTTCTTCGTATAACTTCGCTTGAATCCCTTCGATCTCTGCCTGCCCCTTGTTCTGTCCATTGCCAAACAGCTCCTTGACTCGTCCTTGGACCTGTCGTTTCCATTGACTGATTTGCGTCGGATGGATCTGATAGTGACCCGCCAATTCATTAACTGTCTGGACGCCTTTCAAGGCTTCAAGGGCCACCTTGCCCTTAAACTCCGCACTGTGTCGAACACGTTTCTTGCCCATACATTCCCTCCATTCAGATGACACCATATCTTACTAAGCTGGTGGTCTGAATTTTGGGGTCCACTATATTCTCTGGGTCAAAAGGGGGAATAATAGGGTCAGGCCTGCGTTCTTGCCTTAATCGAGTCGATCAATGACTCTTCGCCCATGGCCAGAAAACCAAGGCTGCACTTATCGAATTAGGGGATAGGTTGCGTGTTGCGTGAGATAGCAGTCTTCTTTTGAAATGGGTGTCCCCATTCTTATATTAAAGCATTAGCACAGGCCTGACCCTATTTCCAGTACTTCTCTGGCCTGCTTCGGTGATAGCCCTGCGTTAGCTGATCAGATCAAAGATCTGGTCAATGAGGGCATTGCCGTCAATGACTCTTGGAGATGGTTGTGAAGATTCCGATTTTTCCAAAATTCGTGTTTAGTATTTGAAAATCACCAAAAGGAGAATCGCTACCATTACCATTAAAATCCAA
>QIMB01000253.1 GCA_003233615.1 Nitrospirota bacterium | reverse complement strand
ATGTTTCTTATAGATCATCAGATAAATATTTACAAATCAACGAGATACAATCTTGCTATTTCTTGTCGTGCGATATGGAATATGTCTTGCATATTCTCACTTCTCACCTGCTTGGAACATCGTCAAGTAGGGTGCTTCACATTTTAATATTTTTTTGGAGGGCAGAACCATGGTGAAAGCTTTTACACTTCTCTTAGCCTTACTGATTAGCATGAGCTTCGTCGGAATGACATTCGCTAAGTCGTTGGGCGCCTCGAGCGATAAAATTTCCATCCAAGTTCCTCAAGGTGGCGACACCAAGGATGATACCAAGGATGGTGAAGACAAGGACAAGCCGAAAATGGACGATGATAAAGACAAAGGTGAAGGCGAAGGCGATGATAAGGACAAGAAGTAATTCTCGTTTTTTGAAGCTTTTTCCTGCCTAAAGATTGAGCAGCTCTTGGGAAGATTCAGGGAATGAAGATTCCCAAGGGCTGTCCTCTTTTTGTAAATGGTCTCTATAACTGCTGACAATTCCCCTACCAATCCGCACCCACTCGATCAACCACAATCTGGTGGACTACCGCATGGGGGCCCAATAAAGCCAGATAGATGGCTGTTTCGGCGATATCAAATGGATCGATCTTTTCGCTGCGGGCAATGTCTTGAGATGACGCATCGACGAGTTCATCTGCCACCCCACCTGGACAAATAGCACTGACTTTAATATTAAACGCTCGGCCTTCATCAGCCAGTGATTTCGTCAATGCCATGATGGCATGTTTGGACGCACTATACGTTCCTGTTCCGGCCCACGCTTGGATTCCGGCCACACTCGACATATTGATGATAAGGCCACCTCTCTGCTGTTTCATCTGTTGAAACCCCGCACGACAACACAAAAATGTTCCCCGCAGATTCGTGGCCATGACTTCATCGAAGGTTGCGGTGTCTGTATCGGCGACACATCCTCCTCCAAATATTCCAGCATTATTCACAAGAATATCTAAAGAACCATACCGTGCAACAGTTTGCTGTATAAGAGTGTCTACTTGGCGCTCATCGGATATATCCGTTTGAATCGCAAGAGCCGCTCCTTGTTTTTCTCGAATCTGCACAACCGTTTGTTCGCACAAGTTAAGGCGCCTGGCTGCAACGACAACTTTCGCACCCTCTTCACCAAAACGAAGGGCAATGGCTTTCCCAATCCCACTACTGCTCCCCGTGACGATTGCAACCTTTCCTTCTAAGCGATGCATTCTTCGCTGACGCTCCCGCCTTTTGTGCTTAACTGCAACTTGTAGGTTTAGTCTTCTTGTCTGTTCGCAATAAGATCACGAAGCGACACCAATCCCACCACAACTTGATTTTGTGTGACAAGAAGATGGCGCACACCACCGTCTTTCATCATGGCCAAGGCATCTTCAATAGGCCACGAGCCTTCCACCGTCACCATTGGGCTCGTCATCACCGTGTCAACCATAGTGGCAGATAGATCGAGCTCTTGAGCAACGGCTTTCCGAATAATGTCAGCTTCGGTGATCAGCCCGATAATCTCTTCTTTCTGATCCCGCAAGAGTTCTCCTTGGCGGATCACGACGAGCGACCCTACTTTGCGATCTCTCATTCTCTGTGAAGCCACGATAATATTCGCCTGCGCCTCAATCTTTTGTAAGGCAGTCGTCATCACATTCGCCAACGTTTTCATAATTTCCCTCCTTTTCCCAAGAAGAAATGGTGCTCATTCGCCAGTTAGATGAACTGCTCGTGGATGTAGAGACAATTGCAGAGTCGTCTCCTTACCCCAACATGACATAATCATCATATACTGTACCAAGGTTTTCCCTTTATCACAGCAGGGAAACACAACATCGCTTCCTTATTGAAAATTTCTGGCGCAACAGACGACGGGCTCCCAATACACTAGATGAGCACACACATTGGCCACATGAGGGGAAGTATCAGAGGAATGTAGGCGGCTCACATTGAATAATATTTCGTTTCTGAACATTTTGCGATTTAACCTTCTACCCATAGTGAGACATACCAAAATCTCTTCTGTGTATGATATACTCATAACATGAGGATCAATATACGTAGACTTGACTTTCCACTGAATTGACTTACCTTACTAGACATGACTCCATCACGCCCTCTCACACATGACGAAAAGAAAGCGTCGGACGCAGCTTTTCGCGGATTACCCTTGGATGGGAATTGGACCGATTCAGCAAAATCGGTCTATGAAGGAATTATCCAAGCGATTGGAAAAGACTCCTCGGAGCTTCAGGATTTAGTTGATGATCCACAACCCGCTCTCATCGAAGGACCGGATCATTCCTCGCCCAGTAACCCTACAGAATTACTGACCGCTGACTCAGTGACCTCCCAAGACATCCCACCAGAACTGAAGCAGCTCACGATTCACTCGCGACGAGAGGCTGTAAAATCAGGGATTCTCAAAGATGTGACACCTCTGGCCCAGAGTATCGGACTAGATTTTTGCGTTGCCATGACCAATCCTTTGTGGGAGCAGTACATTACGTCGTCACCCGATTTTACGGAAGACCGTATTCATTCGCGGTTACGGGACATTTTGGTCGCCGTGCGGCTTCGCCTCGCGAGTCTTAAGGAACCCACGCCATTAGTAGATATCCCGGTGTTATTAGCATTTGACCCGGAACCCACCCCTCAACTGTGCCTCACCTTTGCCCTATTCCATAAAGATCCTGTTGATGGAAATTGTATGTTGCTCATCCATCCCGGCGAAGTGTTTGCCACTCGGCAAGCCTTCGAAAA
>QIMB01000042.1 GCA_003233615.1 Nitrospirota bacterium | reverse complement strand
AAACGCAACTCACCCATCCCTTACAGGCTCCGCGGTCGAAAGCCGAATCCACGAAAGAGGTACAGACCTTACAGGCCAGCAATGCGCAATTAACCATAGAGTTGCAAGAGATGAAAACTCAACTCAATCAAGCCTTACAGGCTCCGCAGCCGAAAGCCGAACCCACAAAAGAGGTGCAAATGCTACAGGCCAACAATGCGCAATTGACCAAAGAATTAGAAGAGATGAAAACCCAACTCAGTCAAAAAGTCTCTTCGAGTCAGGAAAGTAAAGATTCCTCACCTGCTGATGCCCAAGACCTGAAAGAACAGATCAAAAATGCCGAATTGCAAAATAAATTATTAGAGATGGAATTGTCTAAGCAATATGAGGATATACATGAACTAGAAAACCGCATTAATGCCGGCGTTTTTCTAGCCACGTCTTCTTCATCAACTTGACGAAGCCCGTGTTTTTTCATCTGCAACACTCTCTGTCCTTCGCACACATTTCGTGCGTCAAACAAATTTGGACAGACTCCCACATATAGGAAACGTCGTCATTAAACCTAAAGACGGTTGTTGGATAACCAAAGCGCCCCACAACAGTCATCTTTAGGTTCGATATACAAACAAATTTAATATGTTCTCTGCAGTGTAAGGAAGCCCTAGATCTTCGATGTGCATGAGATTGTTCTAGGGATTCCCAAAAGAATACCTTGCTCAAATTCTCATCAAGATTTATGTCAGATTGGACTGATCTGAGTCATTTGAACCGGAAGAGTTGCATTGCTGATGTGAAGAATTGTGTGAGTGGAAATCAGTGAACAATGGGTTGTGGAAGTGGGACGTATGTGTTGAATAGGTCTTTAAGGTGTGGTGATTCCTACGGAATCGCCAGGACTCGCACGTTCAATTGTCAAAGCTTTGTCGTTTGGGAATACTTCAGCTTTGATACGATCGCCATAATCAAAGGATTCACTGATGATGGTGCGTGGTGTGACTTCGATTTGGATTTCTCCCCGTTCTCCTCTCACGATATAAAAGTCGCCGTCAACCATTAAGACATCCGCCACAATGATGCGAGTAGAAGGAGTCTCTGGAGGATCAGCCTCTGAAGATTTTTTTTCAGCTGAAGATGGAGTATGTCGGATTACTGGCGCAGAGGGAGTAGGAGCCGTTGTTGCTTTTGACGCGATCGGTGCTAATTCCTCTTGAATGCCTCTGAGCTCATCTTTGCCTGCACGGACAACTGAAAGGGCTTTATCTGTTGGTGTGACCCGAGCTTTTATTCTATCGCCAAATGTAAAGTCTTCGCGCAATTCTGTTTCAGAAGTAATTTCGATTTGAATTTCGCCGCTTTCAGTCCGAACAATGTAAAAACTCCCATCCACCATGAGAAGGTCAGCAATAATCACACGGACTTTAGGCACTTGATAGGCTTCATATAAAGGTGGCACAAGAACTTCTTCAAAAGTTGCGGCTGTCTCTTTTGTTTCAGAAGGTGGTGGTGCTTCTGAGGGCTCGTCGGTTGTGATTCCGACAGGTTCATCAGGGGCAGCGCGGGTGATGATGTGAGCGACGTCGTTGGGAAGCAGTATCGCCTTGATACGATCACCGAAGACAAATTCCTCAGAGAGTTTGGTATCGGGAGTCACTTCGATTTGGATTTCCCCCATATCTCCACGCACAATATACAAGTCCCCATCGACCATCAATAAATCAGCCACAATAGTCCGTGTTTTTGGCGCAGACACAACTTGAAGGCTGTCTGCAGCTATGAGAAGGCTTCCAGGACAAAAGACGGGGAACACGATACACAGGAAAATCCAGAGAAATCGTCGAGGATAGAGTCGTAGAGATGGCATCTTTATGTTGTTCAATCAAGATGCAGGCAGGTGAACCAGTACAAAAGAACTTGTCCACGACGGAAAATAATGGTGCCGAGGCGCAGAATCGAACTGCGGACACCAGCCTTTTCAGGGCTGTGCTCTACCAACTGAGCTACCTCGGCACTCGAATCGAGATACAACATGACAAAATCATTGTGCAGAAAAGGCCAATGTGTGTACCAGGATTTTACCTATAAAATCAAGCAAAAGGATAGAGGCCTTCTCAAGTTTGAGGCGCAGTAGATTTCTTGACGATTTTCAGGACTGCCAGGTATTCTGCACTCCAGCTTCTCTCTACTTGTAACTAGAGAGACCATATTCTCATTCTGAGTACAACGAAGAATCTGTGCCCAGCCCGCCGTCCTCATGGTTGAGCGAGATACTTTGCCTTCGTTTTAGCATGACAATCTGGAGGGACAATGTTTATGGAGTGCAGATATAGTATGGTCTTGGCAGATCTTATCGATACTCATTGCTCAAATGAGGTTTAACATTTGGATACTGAGGATTTTCCGCTTACGCTACACAAAATAAAGGGTTGATCAATGGAAGACAAGAAAGAACGTGATTCTGAAGAAGAGCATGACGAGGTAGATACGTTAGATACAGAGGTAGAGGAAGTAGAAGAAGAGGTTGTTGAAGAAGAGCCTGAACTCACGAATGAAGAATACCTCACCATGGTATTGCAAAAGGCCAAAGCTGCCGCTCGTCCCCTTGGGGGAATGATTACCATGAAAAAAAATGCGGCGTTAATGGCGATGGCCGATGCACTTGAGGAAGCCGAGGAAGCTCTGCTCGAAGCAAATGAGGAAGATCTCAAGGCCTTTGAGGAAGATGAGTCCCGCGCAGCCATGGCTGACCGCCTTCGCTTAACTCCTGAAAGAATCGCGGATATGGCCACGCACATTCGT
>QIMB01000376.1 GCA_003233615.1 Nitrospirota bacterium | reverse complement strand
GACTGAAACTGCTCCACATACGAATCCATGCGTCCTGCGGTGGTAGGGCCAAATGATCCCGAGGCCAGACCTTTGGGTTTCTTGGCGGGACCCGCGTAATAGACGACATGGTCTTTGAGGTATTGCGGAAGACCTTTTCCAGCGTCCAACCGTTCTTTGAGTCGGGCATGGGCGATATCTCGCGCCACAACAATAGAACCTGTAAGTGATAGTCGTGTAGCTACGGGATATTTTCGCAGCTCTGCTAAGATTTCTGCCATTGGCCGGTTCAGGTTGATCTTTACAACCTCCCCATCTAAGTCTTCTTCGGTGACCTCGGGAAGATACTGGGCCGGGTTGGTTTCAAGTTGCTCAAGAAACACACCCTCTTTAGTAATCTTGCCTAAAATTTGTCGATCCGCTGAGCACGACACACCCAAACCAACTGGGCAGGAGGCACCATGTCGTGGCAGACGGATTACACGCACGTCGTGTGCAAAGTATTTCCCGCCAAATTGTGCACCAATCCCTGTTTCTGCACAGAGCTGAAATATGTCTTTTTCTAAATCCACGTCTCGAAACGCACGGCCTTGATTGTTTCCAGAAGTGGGCAGATCATCTAAATAATGACAACTGGCAAGCTTGACAGTCTTCAACGTAAACTCTGCAGACAGACCGCCCACAACAAAGGCTAAGTGATACGGTGGACAGGCCGACGAGGCCGACGTACCCAATGTACGAATTTTTTCCGCCACAAACTTCATCAATGATTTTGGATTTAGCAGGGCTTTCGTCTCTTGATAGAGAAATGTTTTGTTGGCCGAGCCTCCACCTTTAGCGATAAACAAAAACCGATACTCAGATCCCTGCTCCGCGTAGAGATCAATTTGGGCAGGCAGATTTGTACCCGTATTTTTTTCGGTATACATATCAAGCGGGGCCATTTGCGAGTACCGTAAGTTTCGTTGGTTGTATGCTTCAAAGATACCGCGTGAGATGTCTTCGGCATCATCGCCGGTGGTAAACACGTGTTGCCCCTTATATCCCAAGGCAATGGCCGTTCCGGTATCTTGACAGCCTGGCAGCACTCGGGCTGCCGCAATGTTGGCATTTTTCAAAAGTTCTATTACCACAAATCGGTCATTCCCGGAGGCTTCGGGATCGTCCAGGATTTTGGCTAATTGCTCAAGATGACTCGAACGCAATAAATGCGCAATATCGTCCATCGCCTCACGAGCCAAGAGCGTGAGAGCCTCAGGCTGTACTTTGAGAATGTCCTGACCTTCGAATGTGGTCGTAGAGACATAATCCGACGCAAGTTTGCGATAGGTCGTCGTATCCACCGAATGTTCAAATAGTTCCTGATATTGAAACTCCTCCATGAAGTCACTCCTCTAATTACGCATATAAAAAAGTAAAGGCTTGCCAATTCCCTACCCTACTTCTTACCTTATATTTTTTGCAAGGTACGATCTTTCCCGACCCTCAACCGTGGTAAAAATCTTCCCGGATGATTTTCCCGTCCTTCCAGGTTTGCACCGTAACCTGCTGCATGTTCACGCGATTGCCGTCTTTAAACGTGAGATCAAAAGCCCATTCCACCGCCGCATGATCTCCGTCGACCATCACTCTGCCAACTTGTGCACCATGAAACTCCAGCACGTTATCGAGAAATTGTATTTCGTATTCTCGATTAACCGTTTTTCCAACCCGTTCCTCAGTTCTGTTTTCACTCATCACCACATCATCCGCATAGTAGGCATCAAATGTCTCTAATATTTTCCCTGCCAAAATACCATCAATCACAGCTTGCACTTGGGTGTCGATACTCATGATTCACTCTCCTTTCAATTCAGTCATTGATAAAAACGGATAGTAATCGCATTCCTATAGTCTTTCTCGCCCATGTGGAGCGAGGAGGTTCTGAGCAGGACCGAGTGGCACAATGCCCGTGGGATTAATATCATCATGCGTGATGTAGTAGTGGCGTGTGATGTGATCGAAATTCACAGTGGTGGCAATACCTTCTTGTTGATACAGATCTTTGAGATACCCAAACAGATTGGGATAATCCACGATGCGTCGAAGGTTGCATTTAAAGTGTCCGTGGTACACGGCATCAAATCGAATCAAAGTCACGAAGAATCGCCAATCCGTTTCGACAATACGTTGGCCTAATAGATATCGCTGCATAGATAGTCGTGCATCCATTTTATCCAACGCATCAAAGAGCATTGATACGGCTTGCTCATACGCGCCTTGCGATGTTGCAAATCCAGCGCGATACACGCCATTATTTATATTTTCATACATGAAGATATTCAGCGTATCTATCTCTTGTCGAAGATTTTCCGGATACAAGTCCACTGGACTATTTGTCCATTGCTGGAAAGCCTGGTTCAACATACGCATAATATCGTCATCAGAGTTGCTGACAATCCTCTGTGTTTTAGAATCCCACAACACTGGCACCGTCACACGCGATTGAAAGTGCGGATTGGTGGCGATGTAGGCTTCACTCAAGAACTGAAATCTATTGATAGGATCTGCTGTATGCCCAGGTCCTTCTCGAAACGCCCATCCCCGATCATCACGGATGGGATCCACGACCGTCATCCCGACAACATTGTCCAATTGTCTGAGAGTCCGAGCGATAATTGTGCGATGCGCCCATGGACAGGCCCATGAGACATACAGATGATAGCGTCCTTTGGCTGAAGGATAGCCGAGACTTCCCTCATCCATTATCCAATCTCGAAATTCATCGTCCTGACGATCATATTCACCATCGGGTGTCTGTTCATTCGGGAATTGGGCTTGCATCATGATGCTGCTTGTCCTTGCCAAATGAATGTCCCTTTTTTCAAATCTGCCAAGGCTTGTTTAATTTCATCTTGGGTATTCATGACAAAAGGACCATAGCGGGCAATCGGTTCTTTCAAGGGTTTTGCTGAAATGAGTAACACACGAACCGGTTCATCACCAGTCACGATCTTCACCAACTCCCCATCCTCCCACACCACCAATTTTGTCTGAGTAATCCATGTTGGTCTTTCTTCCTCCTCCACAAATCCCGCCGTTCCTTCAAACACATAGGCATGTGCCCTTGAGGAATAGAATGTGTGAACGTCCGTTCCGCGGGAATCCACACATCCAGATAGGTTGGATTCGCGGCAATCTCTGCGACGGCCCCATGTGTGTCTGCCACCTTTCCGGCAATGACACGAATTTTGGTTCCGTCATCAGTGATGACTTCAGGTATCTCTCGCGACGGGATATCCTGATAACGCGGCTGAGTCATCTTGAGCCTAGCCGGAAGATTCACCCAGAGCTGAAATCCGCTATTACCTTCCGGACGCACTTGAGGCATTTCCTCATGCAGAATACCTCCACCAGCAGTCATCCATTGTACGTCACCGGCACCAATACTTCCGGAATTGCCCAAGGTATCCCGATGATGCACCTCTCCGGTCAACATATAGGTCACAGTTTCAATACCCCGATGAGGATGCATAGGGAACCCGGCTTGATAGTCCTCTGCATTGAGTGATCCAAAGTGATCGAAGAGCAGAAAGGGGTCAAGATAATTAAGTTCTTGCCCCCCAAGACTGCGCTTAAGCCGCACACCTGCACCCTCAACAACAGGTGTCGGTTCGATAATCGTTTTCACTTTTCTCAGTTGCCCACTCATGATGGCTACCTCACTATTCAGCTCGGAATGTTAATGAAACCCATTAAAAGGGCTAGTTCATGATGACGAACCCTTATCCTTAAAGGTTATGCCTAGATCCTGGATCTCTCGATAAGGGAGCAACCACACGAGAGATTCATCATGGAGATCAACCACTTGGATACGGTTACCCCACGGGTCCCGAAAATCACATCCACCTTCGGGTTCTAGTGGAAGACCATATTTCTTCCTCAGTTTTTGACGGACTTCCTCAACCTGTGCTTCATCACGGACCATTATGCCAAAAGATGGCCAGAAATTGGTGCTCCCCTAATTGGCACCATGCGGCACCTTCCCCGCCTCTCAGCATCTTCAAATTGAATACATCAGAATAAAATTCGACGGCTTTTTGCGCATCGTCGACTTCGATCACCACATGATTCACTCCATACACTTGAACAGCCATAACTACTCTCCTTTAATATGTTCTGTTGCCAATTAATAGGCTCACCCTTTTGCCCACTCAACTCCGGCAAGCAGATCTCCGAATGTCGTGAGTGGAATTCTGTAACGTTGTTGAAGGGCTGAGATGTCTGCTGAGTACCCAACTTCATTAAACCATCGAAACATTGTTGCCATATCGTAGCCCATGGCCGCTTCGGCTTGATCATCTGGTAACTGCTGGAACGTAATCGTTCGATTCATGGTCCGAGAGAGGTGGGCAATCACTTCTGGCATAGTGAGGTCATCCCCTGCCAATTCGATGGCCTTGCCCATAAATTCATCCGGGCGTAATAAGGCTTCCCCTCCAAATTGCCCAATATTTTTGACAGCGATCATTTGGAGCTTGGTCTCAGGCCGCATCGGGAGCGTAAGCGTCCCCTTCACAATGCCTTCGCGGAAAAAGCTTCCAAAGTTATCCATGAAAAAAGTCGGTCGCAAGATGGTGGCCGGAAGACCTATTTGACGAATATGTTGTTCGACTTTCCACTTTGTTTCAAAATGGGGAATGCCAGAATTTTTATCGGCCCCACCCACCGAGGTAAAGACATACTGTGTCACATTCGCCTCTTTTGCGGCATCAGCCAGAGTTTTCCCCTGTTGAACTTCGGCCTCCATGCCACCCTCAAAAGGCGTGGTCATACCAAAGACTCCATCGACCCCGATCAAGGCCTTCTCTAAAACAGATCGATCGGTCAAATCTCCCACAACTATTTCGGCACCAAGTTTGTTCAAGGCCTCAGCCTTCGCGGCACTTCTGGTTAAGACACGCACGCGTTGCCCCTGCCCTAAAAGATGACGCGCAACGCCGCCCCCTTGTTGCCCCGTCGCGCCTGTCACAAAAAATGTTTTTACTGATGTCGCCATGACATTTTCTCCTCTGTTCAACAAGATTATTCTCTACGGTTGTGAGTTTTCTATTTCCTACATTCCTTCAACCAACTCGACCCATGCATCCGTTCTTGTCATTCTCGTCTGAACACCTGGGGCCAATGTTTCCACATGAGAATAGTATTCACAAACCCTTAAACGGGTCTCCCAGATGTATGTGAAGACGTCACCCGAATTCGATATCCATCAGGTCCATTCAGATAGAAGTTGCTGTGAACCCTTCCTGTTTCAATTTCTGAGGGATCCATTCCTAATTCTGCACAATTTTTGTGAACCATGTGAAGATCATCCACCATAAGATCAAAGAGCGGCGTTTGTCCTGGCTGCACTGTCGCCCCGTCCTCTGGGGTTTCCAACACCAAGTGTGTCCCACCGCGAAGTTCCAACACGGCAAATTCATTGTCGTGATGGATGTGGCGCATGCCCAATTGCACAAAGTACTCGACTGCATGAGGCACGTCTGTCACAAGCAAATCCACATGACCCACGGCAACCGCTGGGCGTGACTGAGAATTCTGCTTTTTCGTTGGTTTCATTGTTCAATCCTCCCATCTCTCCGTTTCATTCAAAGGTTTTGTTAAGTCATCCAGCATCGATTGCGCACCATAAGAAAACATGATGATCCCTAAGGCCAGACGCATTCTCACACTTGTACATGATTCTTTTATTTGAAAAACCCATTTCATCATCCCTTTCCTCAATTCATGCGTTTTTCTCGCCTCGCCCTCATGTCGGTTTTCTTTTCGTTTTTTCCATAATCTTTTTCACCTTCGAAGAACCTCTCTTCTCCAACGTTGATGGCATTTGAGAACTGCCCTTTGCAGAGGAAACGTTTCTGTCTTCAAAACTATCCCGAACGCGACGGAGCAACCGCTTCGCGATCTGCACCTCGGACGCATTTAAGGCTTGAGCAAAGAACGGGCGCATGAATTCCGCATGGACCGGAAATACCGCTTGGAACACATCTATCCCTTTTGGGGTGAGCTGCACTCTCGTTGCTCGACGATCCCCTCCAACTGACCCACGCTCAATCAACCCTCGATGCTCTAAACGGTCTAACACTCCTGTCAGCGTGCCCTTTGTTGTCAACGTATGTTCTGACAACTCTGCACATGTAAGGCCTTCCGTTCCCTCTAATTCAGCAATCACATCAAATTGTCCAGGCGTTAATCCCAATGATTGAATATGCCGATTCCCTACCCTGTAAAAAGCGAGGTAGGCCTCGACCAACGGCCGCAAGAGGCTTAAATATGGATCATCTTTGTAATCACGGATTGGCATACATTCTCCCTTGACTCTTTAAGCTGCATCCTCGAATTTAGTACTACTAAGTATATTACTAACTAGTACTATTGTCAACTTTCCTTTCGTTCTTCATGCGGAAAATGGCGGTGACCTAAGAATCGGAATATCTGCCCTATTCAGAAATATTCATCTCTACACCTGCCTCCCATGAAGGCCTTTTCCCTCAATCTGTAGGTATTCACCTCCATGATTATCATGAACACTACCAAGCACATGGATGTATAAGTATATGTTTTGTAATTCTTTTTTTGAAATTTCAATACATAGCATATATTTTGCATGTAAACATTTCTCGCAGTCCTATTTTGCATGTTAGAGAAAAAATGCCTGACGAATGTACGGCGGAGGGATTTGGTTTTTAGGAAACGGTGATTCCGACCGCACCCGGAATC
>QIMB01000277.1 GCA_003233615.1 Nitrospirota bacterium | reverse complement strand
CAAATTCAATGAACATAGCCACCAATTGCGACACTTGTCCAAATCCTAAGCGATTAGCTGCTTCGACGGTCGCAAAGAGCATAATAAAAAAGACAATCACCTTTCCGACCAATTGAGAGGGCGTGGTCCCTCCTTCAAAAACTTGCCCAATGCCAACTTTGGCCGGAAGTTGGTCAAATCCCATTCCTCCCAACAGGCTACTAATGAGATGTGAAATTAATTTCGATACAAAAAATGCGACAGCCAGAATAATGCCAGCCGCAAATATGTTCGGGATCGCACTCATCATCGAATTGAGCATTTGTGTTGCTGGGACCGTAATGACCTCAATGCTTAAAGCTTGAAGAGCCGCAATAAGAGCCGGCACAAAAATCAAAATATAGACAACTACCCCCACCAACTTCGACAAGGACATCGTACCTCGGAGCCCCACCTGCTCACCCATTCCATCTGCCCCACCAGCGGCTAAAAGATTACTCACTAAGTCTCGAACAATCTTTGCTACAAACCACCCCACTCCTCCAATAATGAGCGCGCCAAAGATATTGGGGAGCATGCCCATCATCTCATTGACCATACCCTGGACTGGGGCCAAAATCCCGTCAAGCTCCAACGTGCCAAGAATCCCTGGCAGAAACAGCAAAATAATCAGCCAAAACAACACCGTACCTAAATTGTCGCTCATAGGGCTCATTCCCGCCCCCGAACTGAGTTTGTCGTCCAGATTCGTCGCTTGCAAGGCTTTGCTGACCACAGTTCGCACGACCGTGGCTAATATCCATGCCACTAATGCCAAGACACCTCCAGCCACAATTTTGGGAGCAAAAGCCAACACCTGATCAAGCAACCCCCGAAGAGGCCCTGACACTGTTTCCAAATTCAAGGCGTTAAAAAATCCCACCAACACAAACAGTAGGACCAAATAATACAAAGCAGTTGCCGTTCCACCCTCAACATCCATCTGAGTCCCGGTCGTTGACCCTAATCGTTTATTCAGTTGGAGAAGACCGAGTCCTTTCCGCACTCCTGCTCTGATGACGATGGCGACAAACCATCCAATAAGAAGAATCCCTAAGGCTCCCAGAATACCCGGCAAGGAAGAGCCAAGGGTCTCTTGCAAGGTTTCTGTCAATTTGGACATGTCCATGGATGACTCCTATTCTGTAAGGTTCATAGTGGTAGCCCAATGACTCCGAATGGAGCCATCTATGCGGTGGCTTTTAATTCAGCAGTGCAATGTCCACATTTGGTGGCTTTGATCGGAATCGTCATCTGGCAATGCCCACATTCTTTGGTTGTTGGCTCCGCCGGCTTCTCTTCCTCTGCCTTTTTCATGGAATTCATCCATTTGACCACCATGAAAATCGCAAAGGCTACGATTATAAAATCAACCATGGTTTGAATAAACATGCCGTACTTGAGCAACACCGGCTCTCCATCAGGACCACCATCAGACAACTGCATTGCCAAAGTGGTAAAATCGACACCTCCCATGAGCAGGCCAATAGGCGGCATCAGCACGTCTCCCACAAAAGAGGCTATGATCTTGCCGAACGCACCCCCGATAACAATACCGACGGCCATGTCGACAACGTTGCCGCGCATCGCAAAATCCTTGAATTCTTGAAGCATTCCACCCTCCTTTAGATTAGAATGATATTAGATTTGGCTAACTTTTGGTCATTGACTAAAGGCGCAAACTAACATCTACAGATAAACCTCATTCCTCTCATATCTCCCTGTCTATCGTTATATTGGTTGGGCTCGGAGATTCTTTTGTTGAAAAATTGCGTCTATCCTGTCGTAATCGTCAACTTTATGCAAGTCCTAGAGCAGTATGAATACTTGAAAATCGTAGAAACGAGATAATCGTTTTTAAACAATGACCACTCAAAAAAAAGCCCTGGACGACTCCTTCATCCGCATTTCCGGCTTAAGAAAAGGTACCCCCTCTAAAGTCCCTCACTCAACACGAAAATACAGAATCAAAAATCGCCCTGGGCAATCTTACAACAAACCTTACTATCTATTTTTAACTTCTCCCAAATACATCATGCTCACATCTGTGCCATCATTTTCCCCACTTGTCGATAATCCAGCGGCTTCCACAACATCTGCAACCGACACGTGCTCTCTATGGCCACGAGATCAATATCCCACCGCCGATCAGCCATGACGAACAGATGCACACCTGCTTGAGACAACAACTGCATTCGATTGAGAGCACTCTCTGATTCGGGACCCACCAAATACAAGCCATCAAGAAAAACAACATGTTTCACAGAAGGGGTCACGTTATCAACGATGTCCTGCAAATCTCCTATTGTTGTGCAGTGGTATCCCTGAAAATCCAGTATTTCTCGGAGAAAATCTCGAATGAGCTGATCGGGAGAGAAAATTTCGATATGGAGATGCTGTTGATTCCCTGAAATCATATACCTAAGAAGCTCCTTGTCCAATTTTTCAGACACTGCATTGCTCATTGAACACAGCATCGAGACTGCCAATTGTTTTTCGATTAGTAGCATACGAAATTCTCCAATAACTGCCTCACTGTTCATCTACAAGAATGATCGACTTTCTATAGTTGCCTCCATTGTCTGTCTATTTTCAGACTCAAGAATGGTGCCAATCTTAATCCATTGTTTTGTATAATATTTTCTACATGAAGTTTTCGAATATCCTATAAAGACACACCCTGGCATCCCAATCTGTCTCAGGTTGAAACACATGAGACACACGGGGAACAGGCGCTAATGATTTCAGTTTTTGTGTCTAGTTTTCT
>QIMB01000056.1 GCA_003233615.1 Nitrospirota bacterium | reverse complement strand
GAAGTTATTCTTTCGCGAACCCTCAGTCATCCACAACATTTTTAATCGGGGATCAATTTGGTTGATCCTATCCGAAGAGAAGATGGATCCCTGTTGAATACCGCGATGATAACAACAAAACGATTTTCCTTTCACTCAACCCTTCCCTCGCCTCACTTTTTAGGTACCACTCCTTGCTCCTTTCTTTTTGTTGCTCCTAGTTAAGATTGGCTAGTGATTCTCCGACAGTATTGGTGAAGGAGAGGTGTACCTGGCGATATTTGCCAGGCCACGAGATGTGTGCATAGCGTAACTGAAGCCCTACAACAAGCATAGAGAAATGTTTGGTCAATCAAAAATGAGAGCAACCAAGACGAGAGAGCGAGGATTGATCCTACTGGCACAGCCATGGATTGATCCCTCGACGTCTCACACCTCACGCCTGAGGTTTGTGGAATTAATCGGTGTCCTGGCCATCTTATCGATTCTTGCCAGTGTGATTACCCCCAATGTCATCAATCAACTGCGGGGAGCTCGGCGGGATGCCGAGGATCAACAATTGGCAAATATTGCACAAGGCATAGAATTGTACCTCAGGCAAACCAAGTCTTTCCCCGCGAATCTGGCTGCCCTGAGTCCAGAATATGTGCCGGTTGCTTCTGGTCAACTCATGAAAAACGCCAACGGATTTTTACGTTATTACTTCATCCACCCGAATATCAGCGGGTATACAAATGCGGTGGGGTTAGTTCCCAACATCCTGGCAAGTGCTCGCTTTTTACTGATTACCGATTTAACCCAAGATGCCAACCCATCCATCACAACGGAAGGTGAATTTGAAACCTGGTGGAATACCGACGAAACCGGGACACCGGACCTTAAAACCCACCGTGGACATGTTAGTCGTTTGTTTCATTTGCTGAGTCTCTCTGCCGATGGAACCGGAGGCAGTTACACCATTGATGGATCGGCGACCAATGCTGGTGGAGGTACATTAGCCTCACATATTCGTTATCACATGACTGGAACAAGCGTTGCCCTGGATGAAGCCAATACATTTAGTACGGCCGAAACCCAATTTACGATGACCGGGGAAGCCGGGTATCAATTTGATCCGGATTGTACAAGCGGATCTCAATGGCGAGTCATTAGTAGTGGGTGTTACGCCCATAGGGAATCCATCAGAATGGCTATACCGCTTACGACAACATCTTTGCAACGCAGCTTCTGACCAACGATCATGAACCTTTCTGATAAATTTCAAAAGAGATTCTTGCAAAAACAACTCACGGTTCTGAGTGTGAGCTTTATCAATGGTCACTTCAAAGCCATGTCCATCATCAATGATGCTATTCACCAGAGTTGGGAAAAGCACGGGGTTACATTGGAATCAGAGTCTCTACGTCGCGCGATTTCCGATGCCATCCACTATACACAATTTACTGGCACGCACATTTCTATACTAGTAGAAGACAAAGAATTTATTACGCTCCCGCTTCAACTCCCGGCTATGCCACTCACAGACCTACTCCCCATTCTGGAACGCAAAGTGGACCATGCCAAAACGTGGGAAGGGTTAGCAGCCTGGCGTTATCACCTCGGCATACACGCTAGAGGGAAACAGAGCGTCCGCCTCGAAATTTGGCCACAAGACTTTATCAATGACATTATTCAGATTTGTGAGGATTTGGGCTTACAACTCCGCCAACTTGCCCCACCATCGGCGCTTTCAGAAAGCCAAATCCGCACTTTGCCGGTGGAACCTGGTGAAGCCACCGTTCTCATCAGCATGTTTGAGGGCAAGGTGATGTTCATCGCCGGGGGAGAAGATGGCACGCCCATTCTGACTCGATATCTTGCCCCGGCCCAGGACTCGATCCCTCTAGGAGAACGGATTGGGACCGAAGTCAATCGGACTATTATGTTCGTGACTCAGCAAACGAGTCTGACTATTCCTCACATTTGGTTTCTCTGTGAGGATGAGCAATTGACTATCACAGAGATTCAACCTCATGTTTCTACTTCTGTATTGCCCTGTCCGATCACTCCAGATTGGAAATTCTGGTTGTGGGTAGGAGCTACACTCCCCATCGACATTGCTAATAATTTTACCCCGCCACACGTACTTCGGGCACCTTTGCGAAATCTGTTGACCCACACTGTCGCAGCGATGATTGCCGGATTACTTATTTTCGGCGTGGGCACGGTTGGAATGATTGAAGGCTATTTCGCCAAGAATCGGAACAGCATCCAAGCGATGACAGACCAGACTCAGTCTCTTCGACAGGATCAACAACGGTGGCAAGGCCAATTAGTGGCATTACAGAGCAAGCAAGAATGGGTACGAACAGTGATTGAGGATCAATCACCCAGACTTGAAGGACCATTTTTAAGCTACCTCGGAATGATCCTCCCTCAACACACGACTCTTCAAGAAGTTTCGATAACACATGCCAATGCTCAATGGGATGTCGAGCTCACAGGAAACACGACTACGAATTTGCCTGAAAGCTTTGTCTTGTTAGAGAAATTGGCCCAACAGTTGGCAGACGGGCCTTACCAGATGAACATTCATGCAGATTGGCAAGATCAGCTCCTCACACAGACCGCCACCTCATCCACGCACACTATGGCAAAACCACGCTATCGATTCACGATGAAAGGCCACATCTCATGAACAAGATGAGTTGGGATGAGATGCCTAGTCAGCAACAGATGAAAGCCGTCGGCATCGCTCTCTTGCTCGTGTGCAGCGTCACATCAGTCATCTGGATGAGCAAGAACACATTCGTACGCGTTCAGGACAGCAGAGATCAGATTCACGCAACCATCACGCTGAAACAAGACGTGTCACAACTTCGTACTCAATACCTTGAAGCCGATTCAGCGTCACTCAAAGCGGATTTTGAATATGCTGATCACTTATTGATTCAGAACGTTCCACACCTTGCACAATGGGCTCAGGAACTCCAACGACAGGGAAAACAGTTGAACCTCAATATGCAATACCGCATTGTGAAGACCGCGCAGGCCACGACACCCGCTAACGGGCTCACAGTGGTTCCCATGGAAATTCAAGTGCTTCCCGACGGAACGCCCAACACGTACAGAGCGTATCTTCAATTCTTACGCACACTCGAACAATCTAGACCACGTCTCGATATTCAAAAAGTCACTGTCACAGGTGATGGACAGCAAGCTACACGTTTAACCATTGGATTAGCGGTATGGATGAAGAC
>QIMB01000234.1 GCA_003233615.1 Nitrospirota bacterium | reverse complement strand
CTACGCGATTATTTCTTATGATTGATGAAGTTATACGTGAAAATGAAATAGCCCTGACCAGGTGGGTGGGTGCTCCCTCAAAGACCGCTGCGGGGACTTGGTAGCCAAACACACGTAGGGTCGTTCATGATTATACAACCACCTCCAATCTTCGATCACCACCCTGGCCTCTGCTAAGATCTAGAAAAGCTCGGCTTCAAGGCCTTCACGGCGAAACGTGCCGTTGAAGCTTTCATGACTCCAATTCTGCTAAGGTTTCCTCGATTCCATTCGACTCGGAATAATTCCCTGGTCTTTCAGAAACATCGTCAGATTGTGAACGATCAATTCTGGACCGTTATCACTGCGCAAATACTGGGGGTGACCATACCGCACAATGAACTGGTGTAATACTGCGATCACATGCTGATGCATCAAGGAACAGCGTACAGCAATAGCTAGACAAATCGCGTGGCTACATCTTTGATAGTCAGGCATCAGAAGTGTTCTCCCTGGCCATAGATATCATGGACAAAATCCAACTTTAGACATTGTGTTGAGTCTTGTCTTGGCTGTGGATGGTTCCCCGGTGCGGAATTTCCTGTGGCGTTATCGGCTCGGCTGGCTAAGGGCCACACTGTAGGAATCTGCTTGAGGCTTTCCAGCTAGCCGCGCCCTTGCAGAAAAAATCCGTCTAACCAAATAACCCCACTGTGGATAACGCTTGCCCACGCCACGGAGGGCTTGAGCTAATTGGGCATCACAGGATTTGTCGTGAGATATAGCCCAAACTGATGCGAGGTGTTGAGTAAAGCCAGGCGACCCGACGCGTGGGAAGCCCACGAACACAACTGGCCCGATCCATCTGCCGCCATGCACACGGGCTTTCCACTTTTTTACTGTAATTTCTTCATCACCTCAACTGCCAGGTTTCGTTCGGCCAAGATTTTCTTGCGGCGGCCATTCTCTTGTCGTAATTACCGAAGTTCTCACACATCCGCCACCTCCATCTGACCAAACCAACCCTTCCATCGGCAAATAGATTGTTCCGAAACTCCATGCTGTCAGATCGTTCTCTCAATCGTACAGGTTTTTCGGCATCTAGGAGAATGCACACAATTTGTTTTTCTGTAAATCGCGACTTCTTCATATTGGTTCTCCTCAGGTTGAAGAATCCCTAACAGATCCTCGGCCTAAAATTCGTGAAGCACTTCAAGCGGACGGACGATCTTGATCAGGGCCTGAGCGAAGTCGGCAAAGATCCACCAGCCTCGTTGTTCGTTGGTATCTACGAGTCGGCTCTGCGATATCGTGGCTCGGATCCCCATATGATAGAGCTTGGTCTGTTGAGCACGAAGACATACTTCGATATCTCGCAGACTTTCGCAATAGGTTAACTGCGCAAACGCTATGACCAGACAGTGATCGAGACACTGGAAATATTTCACATAGCGTTCGCCATGGTAGCATCGCACTGAGAGACGAAAGGTGTGTAACGGTAAATGGTTGGTGACTTGATGGAAAACAAGTTGTCCTTCGTGCATGGAAGGCCCCTAAAAAATCGGAGCTTACCTCAGAACAGCCTATTGCACAAAGGGGGTATCCACTTCGCTCTCGTTCGCTATGAAATCTGACACACCAAAAACATGACGATTCCTGAACATTAGGAATCCCACCGTGCCCGAATAAGCGTCGAGTATACATTTTTGTCCCAAAGTACTATTACAGCTGCTTGCATGACTTCAAATTCCTATTACGAGAGCGAAGTGGATACCCCTTTTGCACAATTGAAATCGGTGACACCCATTAGTTCTAGATTTCCTGCGTGATAACAGAGAGTTATGGTCCTCGCTGCTTACTTTTACCAGACAGTAATGTCAGGAAATATTGACAATTGAAAAACGCAAACGAACCCAGTATGATTGTGAAGATTCAATGGACTATTCATAAAAATGAAGAAGACGAACAAACCAAGAATCATTTATCCTATCTAGGACTCAGAACAAAAGGAGAAGTATGATGAAATCCCCCAATTTTTTTATAGGTATGATTTTAATAAGTGTGTTCTTTCCTTCAGTTGTCCTTGCGGGTGGGTTTTTCGACAAGTTGGAAGATATGGTTGATCGAGTTGCGGATAGTATTGTTGAGAAAACTGAGGAGCGCTTAGACAAATCGGCTGATAACGCTATTGATTCAACATTTGATAAGACTGATGAAGTGGTGAACTGTGCAGTAACTGATAAGGAATGCATTGAAAGTGAGACTGAAAAAGTTTCTCCAACTACTTTAGCTTCCCCCTCAAAAAAAGTGAAGTGTGTGGCAACTGATGTGAAATGCTTGCAAAAGGCTCAAACCCAAGGGAAACAGGTAGAAATCATTGAGCCTGTCATCATTCAGGCAGAATCAGCATCAAATCTTATGAAGTGTGTGGTAACCGATGTGAAATGTTTGAAAGACGCTCAGTCCAAAGGAATGCAGGTACAACTTGTTGAGCAAAAGGACCTGGATAAATTTCGATGCTCAGTTACTGATATTGGATGCTTACAGCTGGCGCAAAGTTTAGGAAAACAGGTGGAGATCATTGACTGATCGCTAAGTTTTTTGGCCATCTAAGGTCTCACACCACAGCCCTACCTCTCCACCCGCCCGTTTCCACGTGCGCTTTTTCCTCAGACCACACAATGCCATTACCTCAATCTTCCACTGTGATGATCAGGGATTATCGGCCGTGCTATTGCTCTGGAGTTTGGGCAACAGGGATGGTCCGTGGGAATCCATTATCACCACAATCAATCGTCTGCTGAAGAAACCGCGCATGCGATTCATCAGCGTGATGGAGAGGCTTGCATTTTTCAAGCTGATGTCGGTGATCCTTCGACAATCAGAAAGCTCTTTCAATCTTTTTTAGAAGACTATACCTCTCTTCATCTTCTGGTATGGGCTGTTGGTGTGGCTCCATCCACGCTGCTTGCCAAAACCACGCCTGAAGAATGGACGCATACCCTTCAAACAAATCTTACGGGAGCGTTTCATGTCCTACGGGAAGCAGGGACGTTTTTTGAACACCAACGTAATGGCGCAGTGATTCTCATCGGATCACTTTCCGGTGAACAAGGCCAAACAGGACAAACGGCATATGCCGCGTCTAAGGCAGGATTGATAGGACTCATGCAGACAACGGCACAAGAATGGGGAAGCTGGAATATTCGCGTGAATGCCATTTTCCCAGGCTGGCATATTTCACCGTTATCAACATCGGGAATGGATGCA
>QIMB01000322.1 GCA_003233615.1 Nitrospirota bacterium | reverse complement strand
CCATCGTAGTTCATCGCACTGCCCCATGGCGTACGGTACTGGTCTGTAAATAACGGTCCAAAATCTCCCCAATAATTTCCTTCCGGTCCCAGATGGTTATAGACGACATCTAACGCGACCGCGAGTCCTGCCCCGTGGCAGGCGTCGATGAGACGATGTAGCGCGTGCGGCCCGCCGTATGTGTTGTGGGGAGCAAAGAGATAGGTGCCGTCATAGCCCCAATTTCTGGCCCCAGGAAATTGTGTAATCGGCATTAATTCGATGACGGTAATGCCGACGTCATCTCGCAGATAGGGTAAGGAGGGAATGATGTCATCAAATGTCCCGGTTTTTGTAAACGTCCCGGGATGGAGTTCATACATGATGTACTCGGCCAGAGGTAAGCCTTTCCACTCTTGGTCAGTCCACGTAAAAGCTAAGGGGTCGATCACTTCTGATGGCCCATGAACGCCTTCCGGTTGAAAGCGAGAAGCGGGATCCGGGCGTGTGAATTTGTCATGGAGCACGTACTGGTATCGAGTTCCAACACCAACATTCGAAACTGCGGTTTCCCAATGCCCAAAGGCTTGAGGCTGCATGGGAATGATTTCAGGCTGATTTCCGAGAATTTCCACAGAAAGAGTTTTGACCCACGGGGCCCAGGCTCGAAATGTGACTTGCGATGGACCAGTGACGAGCGCGCCAATTGTCTGTGGCTCAGGTGGTCGAGATATGTATGTGGCTGATCGACGTGACATAGGTATCCGCTATGAGATAAGAGGGTTGAGGCGAGATAGCAATAGGAGAATGCAAAAATAGTGTAACACGGTTTGTGTGTGCGTCACGATGTTTCATACGAATGTTTGGAGGAGAGGGGGGTTCCCAGTTCCCGTGTGGCCTGTTACCGTACTATGTTTCGATCTGCTGAGTGTGACGAAGCCAATTGTCTTGTGATTGTTGATGAACATGGAGCTGCACATATGAGACAACGACCAGGACGACCGTATCCGTTAGGCGCCACCTGGGATGGTGAAGGGGTGAATTTTGCGCTCTTCTCAGAAAATGCGACTGGAGTCGATTTATGTTTGTTTGATTCTGATCTCGAAGATCGTGAACGGATTCGTTTGCCTCTTGAGGAATGCACCGATCAAGTATGGCATGTGTATCTTCCCGAGGTTCGCCCTGGACAACTCTATGGCTACCGGGTGCATGGGCCCTATGATCCTTCTGCCGGCCATCGTTTCAATCCATCGAAGTTGTTAGTCGATCCATATGCGAAAGCCTTAACTGGCATTGTGAAGTGGTCGGATGCCATGTTCGGGTATCGAGTCGGTCAGCCTGATGAAGATCTTGTTATGGATCAACGAAACAATGCGGGCAATGTGCCAAAGTGTGTGGTCGTGGATCAGGCGTTTTCTTGGGGACATGATCGGTTGCTGCGCATTCCATGGGCGCAAACAGTTATTTATGAAGTGCATGTCAAAGGGTTCACAATGAATCATCCCGATGTGCCTGCCCATTTGCGTGGGACCTATGAAGGATTGGCGTCCCCTCCCATTATTGCCTATCTCCAGGCATTGGGTGTGACTGCGGTAGAGCTACTTCCTGTTCATCATTGTGTGAATGACCAGTTTCTTCTTGATAAGGGATTAACCAATTATTGGGGGTACAATTCCATCGGGTATTTTGCACCGGATATTCGGTACTCCGCATTTCCTCGAGAAGCACGAAAGGTGTATGAGTTCAAGACGATGGTCAAAACACTGCATAGTGCAGGTATCGAAGTGATCTTGGATGTCGTGTACAACCATACTGGGGAAGGGAATCATTTGGGACCAACCTTGTCCTTCCGGGGCATTGATAATGCTGCGTATTATCGACCGTTGCCGGATGATCCTCGTTATTATATGGATTACACGGGCTGTGGAAATACACTCAATGTTCGGCATCCACGGACCTTGCAATTGATCATGGATAGCTTGCGGTATTGGGTGTGCGACATGCACGTTGATGGGTTTCGGTTCGATCTTGCATCGGCGCTTGCGCGTGAACTGCACGATGTGGATCGGCTCAGCGCTTTTTTCGATATCATTCATCAAGATCCAATTTTGTCACAGGTGAAGTTGATTGCTGAACCGTGGGATTTGGGTGAGGGTGGGTATCAGGTTGGAAATTTTCCACCGGGATGGGCTGAATGGAATGGGAAATATCGTGATGTCGTGCGGCGGTATTGGACAGGAGATAATGGTTTGTTAGGCGAGTTTGCCTCTCGCTTGGCTGGGAGTAGCGATCTCTACGGGCAAAGCGGGCGTCAACCCTATGCCAGTATAAATTTTGTCACAGCTCATGATGGATTTACGCTGAACGATTTAGTCTCCTACGACCAGAAGCACAATGACGCGAATCAAGAAGATAATCGTGATGGGACCGATGACAATGATAGCTGGAATTGCGGGGTAGAAGGCCTGACGGATGATCCAGCCATTCACCAGCTTCGTGAACGACAAAAACGAAATTTCTTCGCAACATTATTACTTTCCCAGGGCGTGCCCATGATTGCCGGTGGTGATGAGATAGGGCGCACGCAAGGCGGAAATAATAACGCGTATTGTCAGGACAACCCCATCAGTTGGTTTGATTGGAATGTGACAAAGGCTCAGACCGAACTGCTGGATTTTGTCAAACAGCTGATTGCCATCAAAAAAGACCATCCGGTTTTTCATCGCAGACGCTTCTTTCAAGGCAAGCATATTAAAGATTCTGAGGTTAAAGATATTGCCTGGTTTACGAACGAGGGAAAGGAAATGACCGAGGA
>QIMB01000178.1 GCA_003233615.1 Nitrospirota bacterium | reverse complement strand
TTTTTCGAGATGATGCTTCATATCTCCACGGTCTTTCTCTGGAGTATGCCGATCATTCTACTCATCTGGCTCATGATGTCATGGCTGTACCCACGGCTCATGCATCAGGTCCTCTTTGGCCGTCCCTTGGTTCCCGTGTTTTCCCACCGGGACTTGTCCCCCGGTGAACTATTGCCCCTGATCCTGATGGTGCTGGTGTTGATACTTGCCGGATTGGTTCCTTCTGATTTGGTCGGGTTCACCAACTCGCCGATCCTGTCTGTTCATGTTGAGGAGGTCGGAACATGGAAACCTTAGAGAAAGCCCGATTTACCGATTCCCAGCGCATGGAGATGCGCTCGTTGGTCAATCTAGCCAGCGAGGTCATCGCGCACTTCTGGCCCATGCGTACGTTTATTCACCACAATATCCTGCATGGCATGGAATATTTGGACTTTGAGGAAGCTGTCCTGGAGGGACAGCGATTTTTGGGAGGGAAACCGTATTTATCCAACCAGGGATTTCGGGACTATTTCCAAGCAGGACGGATTAGTCCGGAGCATATCGAGGCCGCACTCAAGCCCTTCGTTCAGCAAAAGTCCGTCACTTTGGGGGGACGGTGCATCACGCACCTTGAGGTACTTCGAGCCCATATGATCCAGGGGATCACAGTGTCAGCCGACGGCAACCAAGAGATGATTGGATTGGATCACTCTTCAGAGAAAGCCATCATGGAGGCTCTGTCGAATCAACTGCAACCTGTGCTGAAGTCCTATGATCTCAACGCACATGTGCAAGCCGCTGTAACGAAAGATTCCCATGCCCTTGGGCGTCGTATGACATTGAGCACATGGTGCGACTCAGTTCTAGGGACCCGGATCACAGAGCTGATCAATGGGGAATTGATCAAGTGGTGCGGGGCCTTTTTTGATGAAGGACATGCCACGTGGTCTATGCCGATGCGGGACAAGACCATGTACGATGCCTGGAAGACCTTGGCGCAGCAAGATACTGGCGCATTTCTTGGAATTTCTGACTGGCGACAAAAACTTGAGGACCTCCCTGAGCGTCCCGAGGACCTCCTCTTGGATTCCTTGGAAAGTTTAGGAATTCCCAAAACCCTCTGGACAGAATATATGTCATTGCAACTGGGCAGCTTGCCCGGCTGGGCCGGCTTTATCAAATGGCGGTCCGAGGAGACGGCCTATGAGTGGCAACAAGCCTATCCCGCTAGCTTGGTGAAGTATCTGGCGATCCGGCTGTGGTATGAGCGGGAACTAGTGGCCACGGCTTGTGAGGAAGAGTTGGCTATTGCCGGTGAATACGGGGCCATGGCCACCTTTATGCAGGAGCATTCTCATACCTATTTCATCCGGCGTGAACGAATCGCCAGACGTTTGCCGTCAGATTATGCCAGACAGGTGGACCGGCTACGATTCGGATGGCTTAATCGAAAAGATGGTAGCGTGATTGAGGCATGGGATGCGCTGGCTGAACGGTATCTTGCTAGCTCCCAGGAGCACTATCAAGATGAAATGCGGCGCTCCGCTGCCGGGCGCATGGTGGTATTGGCGAAGGCCCTTGAGATAAATTCTGAAACACTCAGGGATTCTGCCACAGAGGATATGCGAATCCTGGTGGAGTGGCTCGATGACTTTCCTGAATCCCAGCATGGGCCGCGTTGGCTGGAAGCATTCGAGGCCGGCTATCAAGCCGCGCTGCTGGAACAACTCCAGCCCAATGTTTCAAAACTCCAAGCGGAAAAGCCGGATCAGGATGAGGGTTCCGATATTCGGCCCGCAGCCCAAGCTGTCTTATGCATTGATGTGCGTTCCGAGGGGTTCCGGCGTCATCTGGAGGCCGTCGGGGGCTATGAGACCTTGGGCTTTGCCGGATTCTTCGCCATCCCACTCCGCTTTCGTGCCCTTGGCTGTGAAATGGAAACCGACCAATGCCCGGTTCTTCTCAAGCCCAAACATATGATTAGGGAAATTCCAAGAACGTATAGTAGTCACCAAGTAGAGGAACATCTTGCCGGCCTTGAACTCACAAAGGCAGGGCACACGCTGTTTCACGACCTCAAGGAAAATGTTATTACACCCTATATCATGGTCGAGACGGCCGGGTGGTTTTTCAGCCTGCCATTTCTGGGGAAAACGCTGTTTCCCATCGAATATCGCAAGGCTCTTGTCTGGTTTAAACGTATGTTGGCCCCACCCATTGGCACCGCCTTGACCGTAGACAAGCTCACCAAAGACGAAGCCCATGAAATGGTGGCAGCAGAACAGCGCGCGGTCATTCATCGCGCTCTGCGAGAGCGCTTTGGCCGGCATGGCGACCATGTCTCACTGGATCTGGTTGAAGTCTTGCGGCAGCGGGCGCTGGATGAAGATGGTAGTGGCGAGCCGTTATCAGGTAAAGAGGTTCGGCAATTGGGTATGGGTATGACAGTGGAGGCAACCGAGGCCCTTTTGTCCGACCTACGCACTCAGTATGAAATCAACGCTCGCGGGGAGCACACCCGTTTGGAACGGATTACTAAGACAGGCTTTACATTTGAGGAACAAGCCAATTTTGTGGAGACGAATTTGCGCCTGATGGGGTTGACCAGCCGTTTTGCACGCCTCGTGTTTCTTTGCGCCCACGGAAGCACATCGGAGAATAACCCCTTTGAATCGGCTCTTGACTGTGGGGCTTGCGGGGGCAATCACGGGATGCCCAATGCCCGCGTCATGATGACGATGGCGAATAAGTCTCAGATTCGCGAACGATTGGCCCAGCATGGCATTCAGATTCCGCCCGACACCCGCTTTAT
>QIMB01000399.1 GCA_003233615.1 Nitrospirota bacterium | reverse complement strand
CGAACAAAAGGGAAGAAAGGTTCAAGAGGGAGGATTATACGAATCCTCACGCGATAGAATCTTGTTGAAGCTAAGAAAGAGTGACGCAGCCCCCAAAGAACAACCTAAACACTTTGGATCATACGCAAATTATGGTTTTCCCCCTTACAGCGCTCATCATTCTGAACAGATGAATCCTGATGGGGTCATTGAACGTCTGAGGACAAACAAGACCAGGTAGAGGACAACAGAATTGTCATATAAGGATCCTGCAAAGCTGGAACCATGATTTGTGTATGATCCAACACTTGCTCGTGGCCTTTACCTTCTCAGTCATTCTTTATACGACACCAGAGTAGTACCGAATAACATCGGAGACCGACACCACCCCCACAATTCGAGCACTTTCTGTGACGGCTAAATGTCTCGTCCCTTGTTCTTTCATAAGGCGTACGGCTTCGACAATGGTTTCACTGGTTTCAATAGTTATAAGAGGTTCTCGCATGCATGTTTTGACCGTCGTGGTCAACGCATCAGCTCCAGAAGCGACCACTTCATGCGTCAATTCAGTTTCAGAAATCGAGCCGATATACTCATCGCCGCTTTGGACCAACAACGAACCAATCTTCCATTTCTTCAAGCATTGTCCAGCCTCGCGGAGCGTTGCATCCAGAGAAACGGCCCGAACGGTGCCAGCCATATAATCTGCGACACGCGGTCCCGTGGTTTTCCGCTTCCGGGTTTCTTTAGCCAACGACGCACGGCGGGATTCCAAATCTGCAATTGCGCTTTCCAGCACTCGGTGTCGTTGCCGAATCGTTTCTCGCTGTGTTTGGGAATTGGCGCCTTCCGGGGCTTCATCAGTCAGATTCAGCAAACCAGCTGCTTCACCCATTTGCGCATAGTCATACGTGTCCAAAAGCGGTGAGGAATTTCCCAAGGCTTCAGCCAACAAGTCTTCGGTCGCTGCATCGAACTCATGCAAGCTTTCTGCCGAGGGTTCATTCATGAGGTGTTTTTTCAAGATATCCAATTGTTGACGTAACCGATTGATATCCTGATCTAACGACTGGACTCGATCTGTTTTTGTCACCGACTGTGGTTCCATAAGGCCTCCTCTGCTTGAGATATAAAAGGACTCTCGGATCCTAGCGGAGGCCTGGACAGATACGCAACCTTGTGTACGGGAAAAGGACAAGAACAACGTGAGAAGCAATGAGAGGATCGCGAATCATAAGGCGTTCTGCGTGAGGTGACTTCGAAATCCATCCCCTCAGGCTTCACAGCACGACACGCGTCAGGGCTCTAATAAACCTGAAAGGAGGGTCGCGAGACCAAGGAAGCTAAAAAATCCTACGACATCGGTGACGGTTGTCAGAACGATAGAAGACGATTGGGCAGGGTCCTGCTTCATGGCTTTTAAGGCAAGAGGAATGATAGCACCCGATAATCCGGCAATGACCATGGACACGATCATGGACAAGCCAATGATGACAGTTAAACCTAACGATCGACTCCACAGGGCCACAGCAAGACAAGCTGTTGCAGACACAGCCAATCCATTCAGAAAGGCCACGTAGACTTCCTTCCCACTCACACGTAACCATTGGGAAGGTCGAATATCCCGCAAGGCCAACCCTCGAATCACCACTGCCAGCGATTGCGCACCCGTGTTCCCGGACTGTCCAGCCACAACCGGGAGCAAGACAGCCAATGCGGTAAATTTCGCAATCGTTCCTTCAAACATGCCGACGACAAACGCCGCAAAAAATGCTGTCAGCAAATTCAACTGGAGCCATGGCAACCGCTTCCGAACGGAAAACCACACTGGCGACAGAGCACGTTCATCCTTATTCGCGCCGACCATCGTCTGAAGATCCGCTGTCGCATCTTCCTGGCTGGCTTTAATAATATCTTCGTTACGAATGACTCCTAAAAGACGATTATCTAAATCCACCACGGGAATCGTGAAAAAATGTCGTTCACCAAACAGCTCAACAATTTCTTCACTGGACTCCAGTGGATGAATAGTTGGCAAATCTCGAGTCATCATGGCTTGCAATTTTTCTTCTGGGTCAACGAGGAGCAAATCGCGCACGGAAATTTTTCCAACCAATTTTTGGCTGCGATCGACCACATACACATCATGCACGTCTTTTTGTGCACCCGATCGTACCTGTAACATGGCCTCTCGAACCGTCACTTCTTCCTGCAACACAAAAAACCTCGGATCCATAAGACTGCCGACCGATTCCACCGGATATGTCATATACGACCGAATTTCCTCAGCATAACGATCTGGCACACGAAATAAAATCGCACGTTGCAAATCTTCTTCTAAGCGCTTAAACAATGCCCCTGCCAGAGACGGAGACATATGCGGAATAACCTGCTTCAACAAATCAGTGGGCATCAATGTGATGGTGTCTGCTGCAATGGGCGGCGTAATACTCGACAAGAGATTCGCGGCATTTTTGGCGCTGGTCCCTTGCAACACTCGCAGGATATCCGTTGCCGGATATGCTTCCAAAATTCGAGCTGCTTCCTGATGATGTTTCAGAAAGAAGGCTTCATTCAGAATATGGGCACCACGTCGTTCCGTCACTGTCATATCAACGACTCGAGTACTCATGACAAGTTCTTTCGTTCAGCGACCGTTTGCGCCACATCCGTCATCAAGCGAATCCCGGTTATAGAGTAGGCTTCTTCCCAGGGGGGCTTTCCCTTCCACATCTTTTTCAATGCGGCGCAACATGCGATACCGTAAGGCTCCAAAAAATGACCCCCACCGATCCACGACCGGCAAGGTATGAAATCGACTCCATTCCGAATGGTTCAAAATTTCTTCCAGATTCGCTTCAGCCGACAACGTCGTGATCTGCGTTTCCATTAAGGTCCCCACCAAATGCACGGATGTAGTCACCACGCCTTCTAATTTGCCATCTCGATCAATCACATAAATATAATACATGGCTTTCTGCCCATACCTGCGGATCCGCGAAATCGCTTCTTCTCCTGAAATATCGGGAGGTAAGGTAAAGACCTGTGGGTCGGCTAAACTACCGGCAGTGTTCGGCGAATACCGCAACGCCCTCCGAAGCGTGGCGCCCACCGAATTATCCAATCGTTCTAAAATGTCATGACGAGTCGGTTCTTCAAACTGTCGAAG
>QIMB01000069.1 GCA_003233615.1 Nitrospirota bacterium | reverse complement strand
ATGGCCTCCGGGCATATTGAAGAGGGATACTTTAATGATACGCGCTTGGATGGGTTGAATTTTGTCATGTTGCTTCAATGGCCAGGGGAGGTGGCCCAGGGAAACGGGTCACAGCAGATGTTGATTGATTCGAGGGCCGATGCGCCGCAACGTGACGCGCTTCGCAAAATTCTCCATGGCGAGTCGACGGCTCCGGGTTCGACGCATTTTTTTGTGTTTAATAGTACGATGTCTAATGTATTGGAACCGTTGTTTGTGCCGATTGATCTCTCAATTGATATAGAGGCACGGCAGGCCACCGTCAAAGTCCCTGATCTGGTGGAGTCAACCGGGACGCCTATCACTAATCCATTTACTGGAGGAGACTATCGGGCCAGGATTAATTTGCCCGAAGGATTTGAATACACTGTGGCAGAAATAGGTAATGGATCAACCAAAGCGCAAGCTGGTATTACCTTGAACCTGTCGAATAGTTACGGACAGTTTAACATTCTGCATATGAATCAAGATGGGGTCATTCGAACGTAATGCCGTCATGTCATGTCCGTGTGTTTTGACTTAAAGGCCACGACCATTTTCCACCTTGCTTGACTCTGTTTGTTCCTCTCGCCGCTGGTTTCTCAGGGATAGTCTCATCTGATGTCCTCTTTTTCAGCTTCTTCATTGCCTTCGTTGCCACCGCGTGATCGGATCGCGATTCTCTTTTCGCTCATTGGCGTGAGTGCCTTGGCGTGGGCCTATATGGTCTATCTCTGGACCATGATGCCTGAGATGGATGCTGGGGCGACTGTGGCGATGCGGCTGTGGACGCCGATGGATTGTGTGTTGATGCTGGTGATGTGGGCCATCATGATGGTGGGTATGATGTTACCAAGTGCTGTCCCCATGACGTTGCTGTATGCCGCGATGGTTCGCAAAGCTGAACGGCAGGGGACATCCATGACTCCGACGGTTGCTTTTGTGTCAGGGTATCTTACCATGTGGTGTCTGTTTAGTGTGGGGGCGACAGTAGCGCAATGGGGTTTGCATGAGGCGGCTCTGCTCTCACCGATGATGATGGCGAAGAGCCAAGAGCTCGGGGCGGTGCTGCTAATCGTTGCCGGTGTCTATCAACTTACTCCATGGAAAACTGTGTGCTTAGACCATTGCCGGTCTCCGGCACATTTTATTGCCAACCACTGGCGTGCTGGCGCGAGTGGAGCCTTTCGCTTAGGCCTTCATCACGGGGCATTTTGTGTGGGATGTTGTTGGGCCTTGATGGGATTATTATTTGTTGGCGGGGTGATGAACTTGCTCTGGATCGCTGCGATTACGATTTTTGTGTTCGTGGAAAAAGTGTTGCCGGTTGGGCCATGGGTTGATCGTGTAGGGGGACTTGCAGGGATTGGGTTGATTGTCAGTGGTGTAGGAGTCCTCATGATAGGATGAGGCGCATGCCGTTTTTATCAACAATCCTCTTCCAAAAGCGGCGGGGGATTGGACACGTTCATGACGAGATTCGGTTGTGATTAATGTTTTTCAGGCATGGCCTCCCAATGACCTTTCGGGTTCTTCTCACAATCCGCTTTGGACATTTTTTGCGGATCATACAGAAATTATGGTTCGAGCCCTAGAAGGCTCTGCTTCCACTTTGTCATTCTGAGAGCAACGAAGAATCTGGCTGAGCTATGGTGCGCGTGGATTGGGCGAGATCCTTCGATTCCGCCGGGCTCCACTCTGGATGACAAGATGAGGGACGGAGCTTCTGAGGACCTGAGCAATATCGAAGGGCTCGAACCATACATTCAGTATGATCCATTTTTCCCCAGCCTTTGTCTTTGCACGCATTCTTCCCTTCGCACTCATGGCCCATACTCTGGCAATCACCTTTGCCTTTACATGTATTTACCCCATGACATTGTCCGGCTTCACCCATACTTTCGTAGTGGGCCAGGGTTGTTGATCCGAACACGCCTACAGCCAGCAAGCTAGTCAGGGCTGCGCCCACTCATAATGATTTCTTGGTGTTCATAGACTAGACCTCCTCAAAAAGATGTGATGCTTGAAAAGTGCTTGCGTCAAGCAGTACTTGTTCCCAATCAGGCCATAGCTGATGAGCAGCAGTCTTGGTTGATGAGGTTTATTACATTTCATGTCAATTAGAATAGAACATTCATGTGTGCTTTCTTGCATTCTCACGTTGTGGCGTGTAGGAGTTGTTGAATCATGGATGCAATCTCGTTCGGTTTCGTGGTGGGGGCGAAACGCTCTCGGACTTTTCCTGATTGATCGACAAGAAATTTGGTGAAGTTCCATTTGATGGCTTTTGATCCCATGAGGCCTGGTACTTTGTTTTTGAGATGTTGGTAGAGAGGATGTGCATTGGGACCATTCACATCGATTTTGGCGTACATGGGAAAGCTGACACCATAGTTGGTTTGGCAGAATTGTAAGATTTCTTCATGTGTTCCTGGATCTTGACTACCAAATTGATTGCAGGGAAATCCGAGCACCTCGAACCCTTGTGCCTGATACTCTGTGTAGAGCGTTTCTAAACCTTGAAATTGCGGAGTGAATCCGCAGTTGGACGCCGTGTTGACGATGAGCAAGACCGTGTTTGTATACGTAGAAAGAGACTGATCTTCGCCTGTGATGCGTTGGCATGTCATGTCGTAGATACTGTTCATAGATGTGTCCTTGTGTTGGTGTGTGAAAGAGAAAGCCCATCTTGATTGGTCATGAACGGTATAGTATTTTCCAATCCATAAATGAGTCTGAACTCCGAGGCAAGAGTGAGTGAGTCAGCCGATGTTCTGAGTTCGTTCATGAATCGTCGTGAA
>QIMB01000358.1 GCA_003233615.1 Nitrospirota bacterium | reverse complement strand
TCCGGCGCAATCTGTGGAAGAAGTCATACAACAAGTAGGGTCAGAAATAGATTTCATTCTAGATGGTGGATCAACACCAGGAGGACAACCCTCCACCGTCCTCCAAGTCGAACCAGAGCTTCGTCTTCTCCGCCAAGGGGCAATTTCGCTATCTGCGATTCAGAATGTTTTGGAAAATTGGATATTGGTAAGCCCTTAGGTGTGGCAGGCATAATTGATGGATGAATGGTTCAGTATGGTGTTTCCGTCAGAAATGATGATTGGCCGAGCCAGCCCAATAAAAGGCTGGCTCGGCGGTTTTGAGATTGCGAAAGAAGCAATCTTGAAGATGCAATTAACCTTCTACCTTCTGTAGTGCAGAAGCATGTCCATCATTGGTCACCTCGGCTTTCACTTTAGCTCCCAGCTGGATTTTTCCGATGAACAAGGTGCTCTTATCTACATGGACACGTTGTTCTTTTCCTGCATTATCCTTGATGACGTAAAAAGGACCATCAATTTTCATTAATGTGCCTTGAATGATCGGGCTCCTCTCAATGACAGTTGGTGCGCTTTGTACAAAAGAAGCAGTCGTGAATCCAAGTACACAGAATATTGTGAACATGCCTAGTAATTTTTTCATAACAGACCTCCATCGTTGTTAATCGAATGAAAATGAAGAGTTCCCTAGGGCCTCATGAACCATACGCGTGATAAGTAAACTAGAGCAAAGATAATGCCTAATAAAAGGAACGAATGATTTTGTCCAATAAATCAACAGAGTAGAGAGCCGGACTATTTGGAAAGCCACTTTAGACACGAGATGCCTCTGCAGGAGCACCCCTACATCATGATTCTATATCTTCTGATAAACATATGAAATATTTGGATAATACGTCTTGTATTCAATTTCCTTCAGAGAGGTGAAGCATGAAACTCTATAGGTTTTTTTGTTCTTTCTGAACGTCGCCAGGAATTTTGATGAGAATGTCGTTAATATGATGAGTGGGTGGGCAGAGAGCCCTGAGGAACGCGGGCAAAGAAATGGGGTCAGTGCTTGACTCGCTATTCTCTCTCACGTCCTAAGCATGACGAAATATTATAAGTTGTTCCGGGATTGACGATACTCCCATTAGCTCGTGAGCGCGCGATTCTTTCTGTGAATAGAGCGCGAGCGGACTGGTTGAACATCTTCTCTGTTGGTCGGATTTTCTTCGAACAGCGTTGTCTCGGAGACTTGGTCAATATTTTTCTATTGAGCTACGAACTCACATGTGACATGAGGAAGGAGCCAATGGGTCCTGCTAGCACAGGTCCAAGGATGACACCTATTTGTGGCAACTGTTCGCCCAGGGATTTTGAGAAATTGTTGTCATGCAACCATCGTTGAGGGTCTTGTATCGTTCCCGCATGGTAGGCCTGTTCTGCGATGTGTCGGGCTTGAGAGCTGAGATAGCTGGAAGCTGGGCCATAGGTGGTGATGAGCATTACGGTAAACGTGGCTCCCCAGAACATCGTGATTGAAAGGACAGCGCCAGAGAGTGCTGACTGTTCCGTTGGATCGTGAAGGAGTCCGACCGGCCAGCGAAGCCATGCACTCATGTGAAGTATTCCGCTAACCAACAGAGCCGACCCCGCATTCAGGACGCCTTTGAGATGACGCATTTGGGTTGTGAGATGCGCGAGGTCATTGTGGTTGGGTTTGAGCGAGGGAGCTAATGTGCTCGATGCGGCAAGTAAAACCATGCAGGGGACAATGACAGCTAAGGTGTTCGCTAAAGTGAGTAGCCTATCCACATGGCTTAAGAACGTTTCTTGATACAGCCCCGTAGTTGTAAGTGCGGAAAAACTAAAGTTGTAGATCAATTCAAACATCGCATTTCGTGTCATGGCGCTGTAGATCAAGCTGGCGAGGCCTAGGATGATCAGCACACTTCCGATGGCTTCTATGATGACCAAGCGTTTGCCTGAATGTGAGCGGTAGATGATGATGCTACATAAGGCGGCTGCATAGATAGTGATAACTAGGTGAACCACTGTCGTGGCGAACCAAATATACCGCGTTTTCATTTCAACAAGCTTGAAGGTCAACTTGCTGAGATCTTGTGACGCGATCTGAGCACCAATCGCGGCTGGCAATTCAACAATTTTCGTGGTGAAGCCTAATTCGAAAAGGATGGTGGCGAGAACGTACACGAAAATGGTCGGAATGAGGAGTAGCAGGTATCCGTGCTTTGTGAGGAACGTGGGTGAGGAAAATTTAGGCATTGGATTGTCTAGAGTGACGGAAATTGTATGTAAGGTCAATATAGGGATCATTGTACACAAGGTTGAATGGCATGTGTGTCTCGAGCGTGACACTCGTTTGACGCGTGGATACGTGAGGGTTGCAACATGGCGACCTGCTTGTGCGAAGCCGCTTCCAGCCTTCGTAGCTACTTCGGCGAAGGAGCCACGGCGAAGACAGAGAACACTGATGGCGGATTTTCGACACATCCTTGTTTGGTCAGGGACTTGTGTGTGTTCCATTAGCAAGAACGGTTAGAGAATTATTTGGGATACTTGTAAGGTGTTGCCTTGATGTTTTATGAGGTCATCGTGAGATGTTCACAAGGGGGAATGGTCATCCCTGGAGAGAACGTGTCATGTTTAGGGTTTGAACGTTTGAGCTATCTTGCGAGCTTCGGGGAGGGAAAGTAGAGGTGTTTGGAGAAGCTGTTGAGCAGAGGTTGAATCGAGTGTGAGATTTTTGGGACGAACAAGACCTGATTCTGCAATCGTTCCTTTTTGTATATTGATTCCCGGTGTGATGCCATAGTGCTGTAATAATTGCAGTCCTAGG
>QIMB01000213.1 GCA_003233615.1 Nitrospirota bacterium | reverse complement strand
CCTGCTTTGGCCATGGTTGGCTACAATTTCGAACCACAACACTATCCGCTGCAAACCATCGATGGGCAGCAGGTGCGTCCGAAGACGGGGAACCTTGGTGGAGCATGTGTCTTGATTCCAAAACGGACTGAAATGAAATTAGGATTTTGGTGTGAAGACTATGGTCTCTATGGTGAAGAAGATGCGGATTATGGCCTACGTATTCATTTAATTGGACTCAAACACGCCTATATGGAGGATGAGGAAATTGGGATACACCTTCCTGCCGGGAGAGCTGCTCGAATCGATCCTGACACTGCAGTAGCTGAAGATGGAATAGAAGAGCATCAACATGCTGAGTACCGGAAATTTAAGGACCATCAACGACATACGAATATACAGGGGCGAGCGACGGAAAACTTTAAGCTTTATCAATTAGGTCGAAAATCGTTGTATTCCCAATCAGGATTTGTGGAATCTTTTCGGTCTGGGGTGTTAGAACCCCAGCCTCCTTTGGTGGCGCAGAGTTCTTCGTCGGTGAATTTTGTTTCGGGAGAAGTTTCTCAACGCTCATTTCAAGCAAGGCGTCGAGTTTCGGTTATTGCGAATGATTCCTTTTGTGGTGGGCTTCGTCTTTATTATCCCCTGCAATCGTTTCTGGAAAAGAAAAAAATGACAGGACAGCTGTTACTTGAAGGAGATATTTGGAAAGATAAAGTTGAACTTCCCATTGGGGCCACCGAGACTATTGTTATCCAGAGAATAGCTAGTCTCATTGAGACTAGGTTGAAAGCGGCCAAATCACAAGGGACAAGAATTATCCACGATTTTGACGATTTGTTATGGAAGATTCCTCAGGATAATAAAAATTCTCAGGTCATTACTCGTCCAATGTTAGACTGTTTTTTTCGAATCATGGCTCAAGCGGATTGCGTGACGGTCTCCACAGAACCTCTTCGAGAGGCTTTGGCCGCTCTAGACATACAGGCGTCTATCCTTCCGAACTGTTTGTATCCCGAGCATTGGGATCAATTGAGTGTTAAGCGGTGTATTGGAAATCGTCCTCGTGTCGGCTGGGTAGGGCAGGTTGGCGTGCATCGGGAGGATGTGGCCATTCTACTCCCGTTGGTGGAATTGTTAGGGCAAGAAGTTGAGTGGGTATTTTTAGGCGAAATACCTGAAGTTCGAGCTGGAGTTCGCTTTGAGGCTGAGACACATTCTATGGTGCCTTTGCAGGATTTTCCTGCGAAGTTGGCAAGCTTAAATTTAGATTTGGCACTGGCTCCCTTGGCACTGAACGAATTCAATGAAGCGAAAAGTGATTTGAGAATTCTGCAATATGGCATTTTGGGCTACCCGGTCGTGGCCACAGATATATTCCCGTATCGATCGGCGCCAGTCACGCGAGTGACAAATGATCCGGAATCGTGGGCTCGGGCTATTCGTGATCACATCAACAATCGTGATTCTTCAGAAGCCCAGGGGGGAAATCTTCGGCAATGGGTGTTATCCCATCGAATGTTTGATCAATGGGCTTCTCATTATCAATCGGCTTGGCTTGGGGAACCTACTGAGGACAAGACGCTACCTGGATCTGAGAATGTCCGAAGGCTTTCTCGTCCGGAATCTCATTCGCTCTCTGGTGGAAAAAGGGAGTCTTTCGATTGTTCTATTATTATTCCAGTTTTCAACAAGCTGGAGCTTACCAGCCAGTGCTTGACTCACTTAGCCGACGTGACACATGGATGTTCGTACGAGGTTATTGTCGTTGATAATGCTTCAACAGACGGGACTGGGCCATTTCTTTTTTCTTTCTTCTTTAGAAGGCGACATCCAAATTGTCACCAATGATTCCAATCTTGGATTTGCTAAAGCCTGCAACCAGGGTGCGAGAGTGGTAAAGGGGAAATATTTGGTGTTCTTAAATAATGACACCATTCCACAAGAAGGATGGCTCTCTGCTTTGGTAGACGAAGTGGAACAGCACTCCGAAGTGGCGATTGTAGGAAGTAAGCTCTTATATCCTAATAACACGATTCAACATGCGGGAGTTGTTTTCTCAAAGAAATGCCTCACTCCCTACCATATTTTTAATAGCGCCCCTTCCGATTTTAAAGCCGCCAATATTCGCCAAGAATTTCAAGCTGTGACCGCGGCATGCCTTCTTATACGAAAAGAAGATTTTGAATCCATGTCTGGTTTTGATGAGAGTTTTATAAATGGGTTTGAAGATGTGGATCTTTGTTTGAAAATCCGAGAGTCCGGGAAAAAGGTTATCTACCAACCCAAGAGTGTGCTGTATCACCTTGAGGAGCAAACTCCCGGGCGTAAGGATCCGGAAAATGAACGACACAATGGACGGTTGTTTATGGACCGTTGGGCCGAAAAAATTGTGGTTGATGAGGATTGCTATACTGTTTCTGCTGGCTATGCCAATCGATATTCTTCTGAAAAAGGAGCATTGGGGCTTGCGCTTAAGACCTTTGGCACTGAAGTCGAAAAATCCCAATGGGAGCAGGTCAAGACTGTTCAAGAGCTGTTGCTTAAGAGGCGATATGACTCAAGTCAGCCACTGCATGAACAGATTGATGCAACCCTTCGTGCGAACCTTTTGGATGCTTCAAACTGGCCAGAGGATGTTGATGTTCTCGCAACGGTTTGTCGATTGCTTGAATGTGTTGAAAGCGAATGCGAATTTCTGAAGCGAGTACTGAGTCTTGAAGAAAATAGGGAGGCTCGAGAGCAACTCGCGACCCAGGCTCTTAAGCATGGGGAGTTGTCCGAGGCTTCTCAACATGTGGAGGCCCTCTTAGCATTGAATCCCAATGATGGATCGGGTCTATGGTTGCAAGGTATTTTGGCTGTGCAATCCTTGGACTATACCAAAGCCGTGGTATCCTTCCAGCAGGCTTTCACTGTTGGCTATGACGACAAGAAAGCCGGTTTAGGATTAGGAATGGCATGGATGGGTGTCGGAGATGCCAGCAAAGCGTGGGACGCCTTTCAAACGGTGATGACGGCGTTTCCTGATAATCAGGATGCTGTGAACGGGTTGATTCAATCCGGAACCGCGTTGCAACAGTGGGAAGAGTTAATGTATCAGCTCACGCGATATGTAGATCGCAATCCTGCAAACTGTGATATGCGTTTTGCGCTTGCTGGTGTGTGCTATCGAGCCGGGAAGGTTGTGGAGGCCAGAAAACATTATGAAACCCTACAGATATTTTCTCCTGAGTATGAAGGTCTGGAAGAATTAGGACAACGGCTGCAATCTTCTCAAGAGCAGTCAATTCCTTCGATTCAGGGCCAAAAACCTCACGCAACATTCTATGATAATCAACCGTTGCAATCGTATTACCAACCTCCCGCAGGGAATACTGAAACATATATTCGTGTCTTACCCGCCGCAGTAGTCGATCATACAGTAGCTGTCCACCAGGCGTTGAAGGAGTATGCGATCTCCGGATTTGGACATGGGATCGATGCAGTTGAGAAAATCCTGCCCATAGTTTTCCAACGACAGTTTGCCCAACCGCTTGCGCGTTCTTGTGATATGTGGGATCGGGTTGTGGCCCTCACTGTGGATTGCAAGTTGGTCCATGGCATCACTGGCACCTCGTTTTGTTCTTTACAGCCACGAGTTTTAGAAGATATTGATGCGACTTTTGCTCAACAAGAGGGAGAGGCTCGAAAAAGGGAAATTTCTGCCTATCTGGAAAAATTACGAAACGGTGAAAGTCTCGGGAAGCCCCTCTATATCTCAGGGAAAATATTACAATACCTCGGGGCGCCAGCCGAAGACGAGGCAATGTATATGCTTGATGGAGCTAGGCGGTTATCGGCCTCTGCTCTGCATCATCAAGAGCGGATGTCGGTTATCTTATTAGTCTTTGAGGAAGAATTTGCCAAATTATTGCAAGAACCAGTGAAAACAGGTATTCAAAATCGTATTCAACAACTGGCCTGGTTTCAGAATTACCACGACTTTCCATTTTTGGACATTGCGGGGCAACGAAGCTTGCAACGTTTTACGTTGATGGAGACGGAGCGGCTGGAAGATTCTGTAATTTTTGATTTTGGTTGTAACCTGGGTCAGGCTAGTCTAAAAGCTATTCAATGCGGGGCTAAGGAAGTTTGGGGAATTGAGGGCATGCAGGATACGATTGCGGTGGCTGACGAAATAAAGACCATCGCGGGTTGCGAGAACCTTCAGTACCTTCAGGTTGATTTTAACGATCCTCAGTTTGATCGACTCATTGATCAACGTATTCCTGGGTCCTGTGATTATGCCTTCTTTTTCTCTGTCTACCGTACGAAAGAGTTAACCCAACGTGATCGATTGTTTCAGTACATTTTGAATAAGACCAAGAAGGGTGTGTTCTTTGAAGGGCATGCCCATCCTCAAATTGACACATTGGAATATTATGATTGGTTATTCGATTCATTCAGTGTGCGCTATACCTTTCTCGGATATTCGGAACAGCACATTCGACCACTTTTTTATCTTGACCTTGAGAATAGAACAACCCAACAACAGAAGTCGCCTTCCCTCTCAACGACGGGCGTCGATTCCCCACATTTAACTGAGACTGTATCTCAGCAAGGCAATTTGGTAAAAAGCTGATAGCGGATGCTCAAATTTTTTGTCCCTGGCATTCTTTTCCGATGACGTTTTCTGCTCCCCCCATTCTTTTTGAATTCCTCAAAAACTCCTGCCGATACAGTAATGTGATTTGTTCCAGTTGGTCGGACGGATCATGAAGTAATCCCAAGCCTTATCGCGGTCCAACCTTTGCATCCTTAAATTCCCTTGTGAAGGAGCGTACAGGTCTCGTTTGCCCAAACTTTGTGTTTCTTAATCGATTGGAATGCGATTTTGCGGTGATCTGGTTGGACTTTGTTAAGGGATAAGCACATCCATACTTATTTCTTCATAGCTTTCTAACATGATTCGTTCGATTTGATTGTTATGCGTCCTGGAGATGGTGAAATAATGCCTAGTTGGAGTTCAGACCTGCCGCGAATTCTGATCATTCAACTAGCCAGACTGGGTGACCTTCTTCAATCTCTTCCAGTTATTTCTGCTCTTCGCTTAAAATATCCACATACTTCTTTTGATCTTTTGTGTCCCTCACCTCTTGTGCCTTTAGGTTCGCTTTTCCCTGGCATTCAGCAAGTGACTTCATGGAATGGTGAAGATTGGCATGCTTTTGCTAAAGGGAAAAACTGCAATCTCAACCAATCCTTGCCACGAGCCATAGAGTATTTCTCCAGTTTTCAATCAACGCAATACTCTGTGGCCTATAACTTGAATAATCATCCACGAAGTATTCTCGCATCGCATTTATTGAGTGCCCGGGTGGTCGGGGCTGGTGATCGGGGGCCGTTGAATCCGAGGCTCCTCCCGCCATGGGTGGAATATTTGCAACACGTGGCTCGTGAGCGTGGGACCAATCGTATTCATTTAGCTGATGCCTTTTGCGGGTTATGTGAAGTGAGGCCACCAGAGATGATTCCTACTCTTCAGGGCCATGATATTGAGTTGCCGCCAGATTTAGTACAGATAGTCAACGATTCTTCCTTCGTAAGAATTGGAATTGCGCTTGGGGCTGGAGATGCCGATCGCCGGGTGCCACTTGCCACGTGGTGTCGTTTCATTGAAAGCTGCGTTGAGCATCTTCCCAATTGTCTGTGTGTGTTTATTGGAGGTGCGGGTGAACGGGAAGCGGCATTGGCATTGGAGGATCAGCTTTCTCCCTATTATCTGTCTCGGATACTCAATTGCGTAGGGAAAACGACATTGCCGCAACTCGCGCATTTATTCAATCGATGCCAGTGGGTGGTTGGATCAGATACGGGTCCATTACATCTGGCGGTAGCGTGTGGGGCGCGAGCTGTTGGCTGGTATTTTTCACGGGCTCGTGTGCATGAAACCGGGCCGTATGGTGTAGGACATTTTGTGTGGCAGCACCAAGGACATGGGAATCCAGGTTCATGGCCGGTGATGGAAACTATTTCACTCTTGTGTAATGAACAGGTTGACACATATTCAACGGAATGGGAGTTGTGGACGAGTCATCGCGATGAATGGGGCATGTTGTATATGCAAAATGGAAAACCGGATCACGCAATGTTTAAACGTAAAGAGATATGGGAACGCTTGACCAGCATGTCGTTGGAGCATTCTGTGTCTTTGATGTCTCCAGACAAGGTAGCAGGGTAGTTCGCATGAACACCTTTCAAGAAAACGTGGAAATACTTCGGCGCCAAGATCCGGCGTTAGCCGCGAAGGTGTTGGAATCTTCTGGAGGGACCCTGTCCATTCAACCAGCCAAGACGGGTGTGCCGACGGCATCCGTGAATAATCGATTGATACATAGTGCCTATGATCCCATCCGTGAAGCAGAGCAGTGGGCTGACCAACACGTGAAAGAATGCCAGTCGGGTGAAAATCTGGTCGTGTTGGGTGTGGGATTGATGTATCACGTGCAAGCCTTGCGAGCCAAATTGTCTCAAGAATATGCCATCACGCTTGTCGTTCCGGACATAGCAGAACTCGTTGATGGGTTATCGGTTCGATCATTGGAAGGTTGGGGTGAACAAATCAGATGGCTGTGGGGTGATCCGGAACAGATGGCTCTACAGGTGGTACAGCAGGCTCAACGTGTTCGACTCCTCACGTATGAACCAGCATTGAGTATCCATCCAAATCTGTATGATGCCTTTCGTTCTCAACTTCGAGACCAATTAGCCAAGCGAGTGACTGGGAGGCTGCATATTATGGTCGTCGGTCCGATTTATGGAGGATCTCTCCCTATTGCCGGCTATATGGTCAGAGCGTTGGAGTCCTTGGGCCATCGGGTGAGTTGGGTGGACCATAGTCTGCACGCTCCAGGCTATCATCATTTGGAGACAATCCGTGATGATCGGCTTCGCATGACGGTGCAGCAGCGCTTTAGCGATACGTTGGGGGTTATTAGTCTGGCTCATGTCGCGGAAGATCCTCCAGATATTGTTCTGGCGATGTCACAAGCGCCTTTATCCATGGCTGTGCTGGAACAGATGCGGCGCAAGAAAGTTTTGACGGCCATGTGGTTTGTGGAAAATTTTCGTCATTTAACTTATTGGCAACAGATGATTGAGGGCTACGACTTTTGGTTTGTCATGCAGCAAGCCGCATGTGTGGAGGCTTTTAAGAATGCCGGGGCATCCCAGGTTTCCTATTTGCCATTGGCGGCTGATCCAACCATTCATCAATCTGTTGATCTAACAGCTCAGGAACAGCAGGAGTTGGGCGCAGATGTCTCGTTTCTGGGAGCTGGCTATCGGAATCGTCGGGAGATCTTACCAGTCTTATTGAGGCAAGAGTGGATATTTAAGTTGTGGGGGAATGAATGGGATCGTGGAGGAGTACTCGAAACGGTATTACAGAGAAAAGGTGCACGGATTGATACGCCCACCAGCGTGAAAATTTTCAATGCCACTTCGGTGAATGTGAATCTCCATTCCTATATAGGTGAGGGCTTTGATCCTGATGGTGATAGCGTGAATCCGCGTACCTTTGAACTTGCGAGCTGTGGTGCGTTTCAGGTGATTGATCATCGAACCTTGTTGCCTGAGTTATTTGATGAATCGATGATGGGGGTCATCAAGACTCCTGAGGCTTTGGTGCCGGCCGTCAAAACATATCTGCATGAACCGGAGCAGCGACGAGAAATGGCCGAGCAATC
>QIMB01000094.1 GCA_003233615.1 Nitrospirota bacterium | reverse complement strand
GCAAGGAGGTGTTGACCTCGTCGGTCAGGGGGTCGTGATGCTGGGATCGGGAGGCGCCGCACGGGCAATAGCTTTCGGCCTCTGCGTCGAAGGAAACATTGGGCATCTCACGCTATTGGGTATTGATGACAAGGAACGGAGGGCCTTAGCAACTGATCTCCAAACGAAAACCGGTGTCACGATTACCGATGATCAGTTAAACACCTCAACACTGGAACACGCATTAGCCGACGCTCACCTGTTGATCCACTGCACCCCCATAGGCATGCACCCAAAGATTGAGCACAGCTGCGTACCCAAAGCATTGCTCCACCCCGAATTAACGGTCATGGATATTGTGTACAACCCACTCAACACGCAACTACTCCAAGATGCCCAAGCTTCCGGATGCCGTACGATCCGGGGAATTGAAATGTTTCTGCATCAAGCCGTCGGACAATTCGAACTCTGGACCGGGGAATCCGCCCCAATCGACACTATGCGCACCGTCCTTACGTCTCACTTCTCATGAACATCGTTCTCATAGGATACAGAGGCACCGGGAAAAGCACCGTGGCTAAAATCCTAGCACAACGATTAGATCGGAAGGTTGTGTCCACCGACGCGGAAATCGTCAAGGAGACAGGACATTCCATTCCCCACATCGTCGAGCAATTCGGCTGGGATCATTTCCGGGAATTAGAGACTCAGATGTGTCAGAAACTAAAGAATCAAGATAATTTGGTGATCGATACTGGTGGGGGGCTCATTTTAAAGGAAGAAAATGTCAACATTCTCAAAGTGAATGGCACATTCTTTTGGTTGACTGCCGAGGTACCAACCATCATGAAACGCATATCCGGTGACACTCAACGCCCTTCTCTTTCCGGCACCAAGACATTCGTGGAAGAAATCGAAAACATCCTCAAGGACCGCACGCCCAAATACCAAACCGCCGCCGATCATGTCATTTCAACCGACCACAATTCACCAGATCAAATTGTCGATACCATCCTCTCCCTCATTTCCGCAAAGTAACCCTAACTTACATGGGAGACATCTGGCGAACACCTTGGGTTGTAGAATGGACCCAATATCTGCTCGATAGCTATGTCCGCTTGATCAACCAGGAACTCATCACCAGAGAGGGAACCACACAAGAACAAGCGGAACGCCTGTATAAAAGCTCATTCATCGTCGCTTCCCATGGACTCCAAGACGATCCCATTTTGAATTATGGCAATCAGGCTGCCTTAGACTTATGGGAGATGGATTGGGAACAATTCACCCAAACGCCTTCACGCCTCACGGCTGAACCCGTGAACCGTGAAGAGCGAGCCCGCATGCTTGAGCAAGCCAAGACTCACGGATATATCGGCGACTACCGAGGAATGAGAATCTCGCACACCGGCAAACGTTTTTCAGTGAAAAAGGCGATAGTCTGGAATATTCACAAGCCAGATGGCACACTGCTGGGACAGGCCGCAACATTTTCAGATTGGGCATATTTGTAGCAGGGATGTTTTGAGAGGGCGGTAAGCACGTTATGATCCTGTCTTAAGAACGCAAATGCACATGAGCCCAGCATTCGTGTTCCCGCTCTTGTATAATAGGAGAACGCATGCCACGTTTTCGTCTCTATACAGATACGTCGGTGATGGGTGGCTGTTTCGATCACGAATTTGTCGAAGCGAGCCGGGCCCTCATGATGCGTGTACGAGAGGGTGACCTCACATTGGTAATCTCTGAGCTCCTGATTGAAGAATTAGAGCAGGCCCCGGAGGCAGTCCAAGCACTGCTAACCGAACTTCCAACAGACCAGATTGAATCCATTCTAATCTCCAATGAATCGGAAAAATTACGTGATGCGTATCTGGCAGCAAAGGTGGTGGGCCCAGCCTCCAGTTATGATGCACATCATGTCGCACTGGCATCGATTGCCAAAGTCGACTACATTGTCTCATGGAATTTCAAACATCTCGTCCATATTGAAAAAATACGTGGTTTCAATAGTGTCAATTTACGTCTCGGCTACTCGCTGATTGATATCCGAACCCCCAAGGAGGTGGGATAACGCATGATACCCGAACCAGCCATCAAATGCGTCAAGCTCAAAAATGACATCCAAGCTCATTTACTACAGGCAACCCAGGGCCTTCCCCCCCAAGAAATTACGGATCGTCGTCGAAAAAAATTGAAAGACACCTCAAGTCCTCTTGGACAGTGGTGGCAGCGCGTAACAAGTCGCCACCCCGTTGCATAGACGTTGGACCGGCATTGTCCCCTTAAGCCATTTTGTTCAAAAAAAGGGCTCTTTCTCATTTCATTACTTAAGGAGCCTAGAACAAACCGAGAGCGAGATTTCTCCTTGATATCTACAATCATGACTCACAGAAAATGAGTCGGGGGCCAAGACACTTGCTTGATGATACAAGGAGGCACCTCGCTGTGTTGAGAGGCGAGACTCCGCTCTGCTTATTTCTTCGTTCTGCCTGGTGCATAAGATAATGCACTGGGACGCGATTCCTCACATGCTACACAGCATGCTCGTATCCAATCCATTGGGATGAGGCAGGAACCGAGTCGAACTTTATATTATGAATAAAGTGCCTTGACCGTATGCCGTCATCGGCGGTGTGTCTAGCGGGTTGAAGTCCCGCGAAAGGAATTGTTCGTACACCTTTGTAGCACCGGGAAGCTGCGTCGGAGTAATCCGAGGTGGAAGTTTCCCATGGGCAAAACTGCAGGCCGTAGCGCAAGCGAACCTAGATGTAGCCTCGTGACGCAATTGGAGATGCCGACCCTGTGGTCAGAAGGGGAAGGCCGCTGTCTGAGGGATTCGAACGAACACCCACCCTCAGGATCTTCCGGG
>QIMB01000221.1 GCA_003233615.1 Nitrospirota bacterium | reverse complement strand
TTCCATAGAATGAGCTTCCATAGACTGCTCTGCACTAGAAGGCTCTAAGGGCATCACTTCTGATACTTCCATAGTCTTTTCTGACATTTGAGCGTCAACCGACGGCTCGATGAGATGACGTTGGCTCATCGTGCCTTCGCCCATGAGATGTTCTTCACCAATGGGGTGTTCCAACATACTTGCATGATCTATTTCTTCACTGTTCACCAAGGCATGTGTGTCAGGAACTGCTTCAACAGCTGCCTCCTTATTCACAGCATCATGCATACCACTGTCCAAATCACCTGCCATGTTAGATTCCATTGACTCCTTTAGCGGAAATTCCTTGTTAAGTGGCTCGGTTAGGGGAAAGTCCTTGTTTAATGCCTCATTTACAGGAAATTCATTGTTTAGTGGCTCGGTTAAGGGAAAGTCCTTGTTCAGCATTTGCTCGAATTCATCTATTTCGCTTATCGGTGCTTGGGAAGTGACCTCGGTCGCAGGCTGAGATTGCACTTGCCCCTCGTGTGCAAGCGAAAGATCCTGTACCGACAGCTCTTCGGTCGTAAAACCTGCATTCTGTTCAGTCGGAAGAACCACTTCATGTGCTGTCATTTCCTTGCTCACAGCATCATGCATACCACTGTCCAAACCACTTTCCATAGCAGATCCCCCTGACTTCTTTATCGGAAACGCTTTGTTGAGTGGCTCAGTTAGGGGAAAGTCCTTGTTCAATACCTCATGTACGGGAAATTCCTTATTCACTGTCTCGTTTACCGGAAATTCCTTGTTAAGCCTTTGCTCGAATTCATCTATTTCGCTTACCGATCCTTGGGAAGCAACTTCAGTCTCAGGATGAGATTGAACATGCCCCTCGTGTGTAAGCGAAAGATCCTGTATTGACAGCTCTTCGGCTATCATATTTGCATTCTGTTCCGCGGGAAGAACCGCTTCATGCGCTGTCGTGTCCTCAATCATCTCTTCAACACTTTCCTCCTGACCCTGCAGATCCAAGGACACAGGTACAACAAACGTCGTGCTGGAAAAATCAGCAATTAATCCGATTTCATCATTCCCTCCGTCCAACACGAGAACAATGTCCGTCCCAGGATTTTTCCATTCAGCCACCATCACCAAATGCCCACGCTTGACTGCTTGTCCCCACAAACTCTGGTCATATTGATACAACGTATCTAACCAAATTTCTTGAACATGTATGGGAGAGCCATAACTTTGGCTTATCCAACCCTTGACAGTACGAAAATCCTGCACATATTCCACAGCATCTTTATGCTGCGGCTCAAACACATACTTCGCTTGACCTAAATGATTGTCATAAAATGTATACGTTAAGGCTGCCGCAATTCCCTCGATTTGCGTATGATAGGCTACCCGCTTTTCGTATGCAGCCAACACAGGCGTCTGCAAATCCCATGAAGACTGGATTGGTTCATTTTCTTTCACGTCTTGAACACTCATACCCCAGTCAGTACTCTGTCGCTCAAAAGTCTTCAATTGAGACGGCATCACCATTTTCTGCATAACCGAGGGCTCCGCCTTATGCTGTCTCGGCGCCATCCGCAAATTGCCATTGGAATCTCGATGCCGTGTGAGATGCAAATACTCAGATGAATTTGCTGCAAAACTCGTTGTTAATAGTGATGTCCCCAACAATGCCACGGTTCCAATAACAATAAGATGTGTTTTCATAACAGTACTCATTTTCCTCATGGTTCCTATTCGTTTGAAATGGCTCGAGATTGCCACACCGAGGTGCATCCCAACGCCATTTCGCATCACTCTGTATACAATACTGTCGGTTATGGCTCAGATAACTTTAGAGGAAGGATAAAAAACTCGAATACGCTAAGGGCTCGAGAAATAATTGACAGGGTCCGCCGAGCGGGATGATCGAATCTCATCGCGCCAGGATTTAGGTCGGATTGAATCGATGTGAGGGTGCGGATCCACACGCGTCGCGAAAACGCAGACTTAGGATTGTGAAACTGAAGATCGGACCAAGATAGCCCGGAGGTGAGTGCGAAACGGGAAGGTTTTTTGGCAAGCCCTTAGCACCAAGCCAGAGTGCCACCCCAATCTTCTCCATTGCCTAACACGGGCCGCTTCACAATATCAGCCCAATAGTCCCTCACGTTGGCGAGCATGTGAAGATATCCCGCATAAGAATTAGGTTTCTGCATATACCCATTCACACCCAACCCAGCTGTTTGGAAAATATCCTTCGGGGCTTTGGAGGTTGTAAGCACAACAATAGGAATACTCGACAGGGCTGCATCTTTCTTTATTTCTACTAACACTTCCTCTCCCGTCATATGAGGCATGTTTAAGTCCAAAAGAATCAGACTAGGACGCGGAGCACCCTCCCGAGTCACATACGCCCCTCTACGATACAGATAGTCCAATAACTCTGTGCCATCATAGACAATCCGTAAGTGCTCACCTATGGGCGCTTCACCCCAGGCTTCCCACACCATCTCACAATCATCGTGGTTATCATCGACCAACAATACCGTATGAATCTGGCGCTCAACAATCATGGGCTCTTATCTCTCAGGAAACCATTTTTCGCAGTCATTCAATAAAACATTATCTGAATTATTCGACGAAACAGAGACAGACCAATCTCATCATACGTTTCGGCACATTCTCAAAAAACTTGCGGCACGATGCACAAACATCTTGACCCACAGAAGCATCCGCTTGTTGAAAAGCAACAAAGTGAATTAGGCTGGTACGACCAGGGAGAGGAAGACTCGCGCCGTCTTTCCCAGCAGGATGAGATCTGCCGGACATGCCACCACTGTAACAATGCATCCCAACCACTGACTCGAATCACATTCGGGTCAACAACGTGACGATTCCAAGGTTGGTCCATGACAAACACCCGAACACCAAGGGCTTGGTATGCTTGAATATGAGTTGGATGATCATCGATAGCAAACATAATGGATTCAGGAATCTCTGTTTTGTCTTCAGTGTGATACAACGCATCAAAGGGGAGTCCATGATCCGTCAGCCATTGAAGAGTTTGCGGTCGCGAATACGGGCGCCGCGCCGTGACAATGATAATGCGACATGTTCGATGAATGACTTCCAAGGCATACTTAGCCCCTGGGAAAAGTGGTAAGCGAGGAATTGATTCTTCGTGAAATCGAGAAAAGATTTTCTCAATGAGAGACTGTTCAAATTCACTGGAATCCAAACCTCCCGCACTACCCCACCTTCCGACTGGCCAAGAAACTCTGGACAATTCCTTGAACAGTCGCTGGACTTCGGGTTCTGCTCTTCCTAAGACATTATCGATATCAACAGCAAAACAGGGACGAGTGTCAATCTTCATGCATAAGCACTTTTCATAGCGAACACCACTTGGGTATCAGACAATGTTGAGGTTTTCTCTAACCGGACAAGTATAGAGTAAAAAGTGAGAAGGGAAAAGTGAGAAGCAAAAGAAAAGAGAAGGCACGGCCCTAAAAGACAGGGAAAGAGAGGAGTAAAAAGTCATAAAGAAGAAAGGACTTGCCTTTTCTTCTGTCTGTCTTGCTGCTCACTACGTACTTCTCCCTTCTTACGTTCTCCCTTTACGGAACAAGCCCAGCAGTCAATGAATGATCAGCCACAGAAGTTCGAAGTGGATGATTCGTCAATGCCAAATAGGCTTTATTGATCGAACCAACAGGTCGGACTTCCATGAGAAACGGAGTTACCCAGTCATCATCTGCAACGTCAGGTTCTTCAGGAATTAAGACTTTGCGAAAATGCTGTTTATGGGCCGCCAAAATTTTTAATGGTACGCCACCGACAGTTCCCAAATGACCATCAACCGTGACCGTGCCAGTAAGAACCGTCTCTTCATCCACTGGCTCATTCTTTGCGAGAGCCACAACAGTTAACGCAGCCATCGCCGACAAGCTTTCTCCATACAAAGTCACACCTGGATAGGGCAAGGTGAAGCGGATCGTCCACGAATCAGAGTTCAATCCAGCGGCTTCGACAACCAGATACAACGCTTGAATGACCGATTGTTGCGCAAACGGAGAAAATTTCCCAGGCATCACAAGAAATTGAATATCTAACCCATCATGATCACGACGTTGAAGAAATTCCAATTGAATGTCGGCAACAATTCCAACCGGCTCAGCGTCTTCATTCATTGTTGTCCCAAGAATAGGAATGGTCGTCCGAATGTGCCTCAAGGGTCCATCAACACTCGTGGCAGCTTCACTCCTTGAGGGCCAACTGCATACGGCGATCATCAAAACACCAAGACAGACGAGAAGGGAGTAGGATGTGAGCGCCGAGAGAGAATGGGCACAGAGAGAAGACTGTGTTGAGTAGCGTAAAAACCGAAGTGTGCGTGTGCGGGATAATGTCGGAGATGTAACCATCACAATCCTCCATAATGACTTCCTGTTTCCCTTCGGCTTGCCTAAAAGGAAACTTAAGCCTCAGGGTTCGCGAAACAATACCTTCCCAGAATTCGCGCAAGACTTAGATCAGATTATGTCGATCTGAGGGAGCACGAACAGAGGCGTCGCATGACTGACGTTGAGGATGATGAGAGTGAAGATCGGCCACAGCTGGCCTGAAGGTGTGATGGGAAAATGGGGGAGGTATTGATTGGCGAGCCCTTAGAAGGCTTGATGCCCATTACGTCGAGTTTCATTCATGAAAGAACCAAATTATGACGTGAATAGTGTCCTTGATGCTACGTAAGGGTATTTACTCTATTCCATCAAATCACAATGCATCATTCTTTACGGTTAGACAGCTCTCTTATTGTGTAGGCACATCAAGAACAAACAAGTGAACACCGATAACGATATGAAGGACGAGTATCGGCTAACATCGTTTTCGTCAATTGACATGGCAAAAAAACGTATCCAAGTTTCTTCCGTTACAGTCGGCATGTATCTCTGTGGAATCGACCGATCTTGGTTAGACACGCCATTCCTTAGACATCGATTTCTCATTCGT
>QIMB01000478.1 GCA_003233615.1 Nitrospirota bacterium | reverse complement strand
TTACCTTTCGCAATCTCACAAGCTTAGGACAGGATTCGTATTTGTTTACATTTCCCAGCAGTGTGTTGATGGATTTCTTTAAACAAGAATCGAATGCAAAAACCCTCGCGAATCCAAAGCTCAGGGTATTGAACAATCAAAAAGCCTCGATTAACATCGGAGACAAACAACCCATTCTCCTGTCGACCACGAACGTCTTGCCTGGACAAGCCGCGACGGGAGCACTTTCGACCACATCAACTGTCACCTCGATCGAATTTAAAGACACGGGGATCAAATTGACGGTTGAACCCACAATTCATTTAAACAATACAATTACCTTGCGTCTTCAAATTGAGGTCACCAGACTCGGCGACCGCGTGATCCTCCAAGCTGATCCTGAAATTTCACAGTTTCGTTTTGGAACGAGAACTGCCGATACGGCGTTGAACATGCGAGACGGAGAAACAGTTGTGTTGGCAGGGCTTATCCAGGAAGAAGATCGGTATAATCGGGAAGCCGTTCCTGGCATTGACGATATCCCAGGCTTAGGCGATCTTCTCAGTAACAGCAACACCGAGAAGATCACAACAGAAGTGATCCTAGTCATTACGCCACGAATTGTTCGAAAACTCAACCCACCCAAATTAGCCAAACACACGCTGTGGTCTGGTACGGCAAAACAATACGATACGCAACCGCTCTTTGCGGTAGGTCAATCTGGACCAATAGCACCCTATAGTGAATCAGACAGTCCGCTTTCTAGCACAGCCGACTCTCCATCGTCTTCCCCTGATGAAGAAACGACCGCATCTGATGATGACACGGACCCTAGCGCCTCGGTGCCTGGAGTCGCACGACTACACATCATCCCGGCAGCAGCTTCAATCACAAGTGGAGAACAAATTTCTTTCACACTTCAAGGCCAAAGTTTTTCTTCTGTAGAACGAGTGTCATTCACACTGACATATGATCCAGCTGTCCTGATATTCAAACAGGCCATTGAAGGTCCAATGTGGGCAGGTCAGCAAGTGCCTCCAAGCCTTACCGTCTCAGCGATACCAAATGCTGGTCAATTAATCATCCAGATGGGACAACAGGGAAAACCCGTTCAGGGAGACGGGGCACTTGCATCGCTTGTCTTTGAAGCCACTGGAACGGGAGCATCAAATATTCACATTCAAAGTCCGACCGTGTTAGGAGCCACAGCTCAACCCGTGCCGGTTATGGTGCAACATGGGAGAGTGTGGGTCGAATAAACACACCACAGTTCGTGGCGTGACGTTAATTGAACTCTTAGTGACCTTGGTCATTATGTTTATTTTGGCATCTGTTGCCTTACCGTTCACCAAAATAAGCGCCAAACGTACGCAAGAACTTGAGTTACGACAAACGTTGCGAACCATTCGGGTGGCCATTGATAATTTTCGGCGTGATTGGGCCAGAGATGGCAGCACATTATTAGGCCCGTTATGCATTAAAAATCAACTGACGTGTAAAGAGGAAACCGGGATCACCGGCTACCCCAAAACCCTGGAGGCATTATTAAAGGTTGAATTAACCGGTGGAGAAGCGCAAGTCGGGGAACAGTCGACAATCCGACGATATTTACGAAAGATTCCTCTTGATCCTATGCTGGACACAACAGAATGGGGAATCCGGTGTTATCAAGATGAACCGGATGAATCGAGGTGGTGCGGGGAAGATGTCTTTGACATTTACACCACCAGTGATCGAATCGCGATAGATGGAACCCCCTATCGTGAGTGGTAATGGATACTTTTGTACAAATTGACAAAAAAAGGCTACACTTTACTCGAACTCATGATCGTGGTGGCGATTGTCGGGATTTTGGTGTCCTTGGCCATTCCCAATTTTCAGCAATCTGCGATGAAAGCAAAAGAAACAGCGCTCAAGCAAAATCTTTTTACGATGCGTGCCGTACTTGATCAATATTATGCCGACCGTGGAGATTACCCCGATAGCTTGGAAACCCTGGTCGAGACAAAATACCTTCGGTCCATTCCCATGGACTCATTGACGAAGTCGTCAACAACATGGACTGAAATTTATGAAGAGCAGGAAGAGGGCGATGACTCTCCTGCCGGTGTCTATGATATTAAAAGTGGGAGTGAGGACGTCGCTCGTGACGGGACTCCCTACAAAGAATGGTAGGTCTTTTTATGAAACGTCTTTATGTTCAACACATGATTTTGAGTGGAACGTTAGTCTTGGCATTGGGAGCTTGTGTCCACAAACCGGCAAAATCCATGAAAGCCAGTATTCCAATTGAAGCCCCCTCACCACCACCTCAACACATGGTCCTTCTCCAAGAAGCCCATTCTGACGCGGCGATTCTGCGCGGCGAAGTGGCCAGTCTAAAAATCCTTATGGCTAAACAAATGGGAGAGCTGCAATCGTTGCGAGAACAATCGCAATCCGTTCATCACCGCGAACAAAACCAAGGGCTTCAATTGCAAAACATTCGAAGTCAACTGTTGTCTGCACAAGCGGAGCGCGACCAATTGCGAAAGCACAACATGGAATTAGAAGGCCAAGTCGCAAGCATGCCTGACACCTCTCAGTTAGTATCACATATTCAAGCCTTGAGCGGTTCCTTTCAGACAATGATGAACACGATGAAAGGGTTAGTTGCGGACATCCATCTCATTAAACAAGAAATGCACATTTCACCAAAACATCCGAAACCACAACAGACGAAAATGACAACACGTCTTCCCACTGCGACAATGACCAACACACTGCCTCCTGATGCGCATCATCATCCAGGAAGGAGATACATTATGGCAATTATCTCGAACCTATCAGATATCTGTTCCTCAATTACAAGAATGGAATAATCTTTCTTCTGATCTGATTATGACCGGGCTTCGATTGAAGATAACTGAGCCGATAGAAACAGTTACGGCTCACCCTGACCACGCTGAGACCGCAACAACATCGCCAGCGCCAACAGCTATCCTAGACGATCTTGCGATGCCGGCCCAGGAAATTCCTCAGCCGACGATGGACACCCATGTAGACATTCCCTCTGTACCAACACATATCCTTTCAAT
>QIMB01000169.1 GCA_003233615.1 Nitrospirota bacterium | reverse complement strand
GTCGCCTTGGGCTCGTCGGGAAACGGTCCTCTCGTGATCGTCGTAAAGTCGTCGTATTCTTTGGGCGCCTGCCGATTTGCTGCAGCTTGTCGGTCAGAATAACGCCGTTGCTGGTACTGCTCGAATGTCCCTTTTTCAGTATTACGCCGTTGCCCCGGCGTCCGTGATAGAGATCGAGTTTTACTCAGTTTTTGTGTGTGAAAATGTTCAGCACTGTAGTTTCTCTCTGGGAAACACTAGTTGCTTATCTTCGGTTCAGTAGGGACCATGTGATTACAAACGGCCTTCTCTCAATCTCTGGGAGTTGTAAATTCCTTTAGACCTGACTCCTATCACCCTGCTGAGTTTGTGGAGGTGGTTAGGAGTCATGAACGTCGTCGACAACGCGTGATAGATAAAGGCTGTGAGTGTAAACGACAGACAGTAAGAAATGTTGGAGCTCTAACGTATTTATTCTCTACTGTAACGTATTGGAGTGAATATACAACGAATGGCAACAGCTATTGAAGAGGTGTTGCTCCTTCGAATGGTGAAGATTGACTCAAAGAATCTGCGGTCTGGGTGCATTATTGCACTTCAGACAACGGCATGGGACGATCACAATACGGTCCAAGCGTCGCTATAAAGAGAGAGAGGAGACGATGGCGACCAAGCCTTGTCGGGTCTCGTCGTCTTCCTTCCTCGAGCTGCCTCCGTCTTCCGTTTCTTCTTTGGAACATTCGAGAAGACAGGAGGAGTTTCTGGAGCTGTAAAGCTCTGGTCACAAAAAGTGCCATTTGTTATCACACTCCCCAGATGGCACAGACGCTATTTCGCACGTAGCTCTGTGTCAACTCTCTTCTAGCATTTTTTGGGCACGTGGTAATCGTCACCTTTTTACACAATGGTTATTAAAATACAAAGTATTAGTAATGTGCATGCATTGAAAAGTACATAGTACATGAGTTACAGAAAAATAAAATTCGTTACGCACTAGAATCTTCTTCTTCTGTCTCTCTTCGGCGCAGCAAATCTCGTATGTGTCCCTTACGAGCACACTTGCGCTTGGTGAGTAGGTCACGATAATTCTTGACCTTGATGAAAGTGAACACTCCGAGAATCCCTACTACGGCTAGGAAAGCCAGTAGGGCCATTGCTGCGACGAAATTCTTTTGTGCCTTGACAGGTAAGGCGCTCATCATTGGGATATCTGGCTCATGTGCCAACCTTCCTAGTTCGTGATGGGTTGGCATAGTTTCCAGGTTTCCTTCCTCAAAGTGGGCCAACGTCCTAATGTGGAAGGCCGACTGAAAGTCGTGTGTCCTTGTCGGTCTGAACATGCTGTCCCCTGTTACCAGGATGCAATTTTCAGGGACAGTGATTTCATGTTGTCCTTTTCTCAGTTGTCTTGATGTAGCGTCAACTCCTCTGCAATTGAGGATCACCGTAGCCGGGGCAGATTCTGGGCTATAGATGGACACCTTATTAGTGGAGAGCTGAGTGATGACGACCTTGGACACATCTACTTCAATGAAGATGCATAATTTTTGCACCAAATTGGTTCGGCCGGTATAAAGAGCGGCCAAACAGTTGGTGTCGAGATCGGTGTGGGTGATGGCCGCTGAGCACAGGAACGTATTCTTGATTCGCTTGCAGGAATGTAGTTGTTCTAACGACAACTGTGCATATTCGGTCATCTCCCGGTTGATGGCCAATAAGTCTTGCGTGTTGGCCAGGACGGCTCGGCCGTCCGAGAGAAGCATCGGGCTTGGGATGTACTGATATAGTTCTAACACCTGAGCTTTCCGCAACGGTATATGAACAATCAAGTGGATAACGCCGTTTCGGACGAAGAAGCTAATATCGTGTCCCAATACTTCGTGTAAGGTTGATGCCATTGGTACCAAATCTTTCCCGGCAGCTTGCATCTGCAGATGGCTGAGGGCGTGAGATATGGACGAGGCGTCAAAGAAGCGGGGGGCCAGCTTGCCCGTTGTCAATGTCGTGGCTAAACTGGCCGCCCATGTGTGCAGGATGCTTGTGTAATCACGGAACTGCATGGAGAGGATTTCCAGCCATTCCATGAACTCGTGATCGTATTTCCATGTCCATAGCGTCTGTAGGAACGCTTCCAGAAGTCTAATATTATCCACATTCTGATTGATCGAGACCGACTGAGTTTCCACCGTTGCCATGATGTGCTTCATTCGTAATTCTACGTCCGACAGCTGATGGTGAAGGTGGTGGACGTTGAGTGCATCATAGATTGACAGGCCAAAGCTGGCCAGGCCGACAAATGGGCCGAGTTGCCTCTTTGTGCGATTGTCCGGGCGATCCTTATATTGAAAGGTGTACTCACTTTCTGATCGGAGGACCTCATTTTGTCCATGTTCGATTCTTCTTTTCAACGCGTCAACGCGATATCCCTTTTCCTGCAGCGCAAATGGCCGTAGAGTGAGACCACAATCGGTGTGCGCGCAGACCACTTCTAATTCGTCTCTCACGTCGTCCATTGACAAGTATAATCCCGTGAAAGTGCTGTTGCAAGCCGCTTTGATTTTCCGGCTAGCATTCGTGTTTAGCAGCGACGCATGTGCGTGGTTCATTGATGACACGATTTGATTGAATTCGATGATGCCGTGTGTAATGTTGGCCTCAGCGAGGAGGTGACCTACGTCATGCCCCATCGACGCGCTCCCCGTGCGAAGGAACGTGAGATTATGAGAGCGGGCACGTACGTGTTGTGCGTATCCGAGGATGACCGAGAGAAAGAGGACGGTCATGGTGGTCGTCCTCATGCCCTGAAAACAGATCACGATCCTTTTTAGCTACGCCAATTTGCATTAGTAGTCTGGATCATAATGTGATTCAGGTGTTTTT
>QIMB01000282.1 GCA_003233615.1 Nitrospirota bacterium | reverse complement strand
CAAACGATTCCTGTTCGGCAGAATGAGGGTCGCCTAAGACGCCGGGAATATGTCGCATCGCGGCATCAATCATCGTAAGAGCAGGGAGTTCTCCTCCGGTGACGACGTAATCACCCAACGAAATTTCTTCAACCGACAGATGAGTGCGCACCCGCTCATCAATGCCTTCGTAGTGGCCACAAATAAAGACCAGTGGTCGAGTTTCCCGGCTCAGCTCCAAGGCCAATCCATGTGAAAAGCGAATGCCTTGCGGCGAGGGAAGAAGAACACGAATCTCGCTGTACGATTGTTGGATGGCCTCAATCGCAAGAAAAATTGGTTCGGCTTTCATCACCATCCCGCCACCCCCGCCGTACGGAGTATCGTCAGTAGAACGATGGGGATCATCCGAATAGTCTCGCAGATTATGGGTGCGAAGTGTGAGGAGGCCCTTGTCCTGGGCACGCTTCATCATGCTCTGAGAGCTCACGGCCTGAATCAGCTCAGGAAAGACTGTAAGAAGATCACAATGCATGACGAATGTCCCACCATTCTTTTGAAGCAAGGTGCAAGCAGTGGTTGTCTAAATCAACGCGTTCAATGGTTCGTCGATTGGCAGGGATAAGAAACTCTGCCTCCTGATTACGAACCACAAGCACATGATGCTGCGGATATTCAAAAATTTCTTCTACCGTTCCCATGTGTTGTCCATCAGGGTCTTCGACGCGGAGTCCAATCAATTCAAATTGATAAAAGATATCGGGGTCGCGTGGGAGATTGCAGCTTGTCGGAATCTGAATCCATGTTCCACGAAAATGCGCAGCTTCCTCCGGTGTTGAAAACGCGGAAAATCGCATGAGAAAGCCCGCTGTGACTTTTCGCACCTGGGTCACCGTGACTTCCCTGGGAGTCGCTGATTGATGCGGTGGGGTGAGGTAGACGGTCTGTAAACCCTCGAACCGACCAGGAACATCGGACAGGGACTCTACTTTCACCTCGCCACTCACTCCAAAGGGCTTCAAGATTCGCCCAATGGTCACCAAAGAATCAGTCTGTCGGTCACTCGGACTCAATACGGGAACCAACTTGTTAACGCTATGTCACACAGAAGATCGAAAGTCGCTTCGACCCATCAACTCTGCACAACGGAAGTAGATCAATCTCATGTCGGATAGGCTTTTAGGCCTTCGCGAGTTTTTTTGATTCTGCTAATGCTTTGTATACGCCGGTTCGTCGCAACAAGGCTCGAACCGAATCCGTGGGCTGAGCCCCTTTTTGCAGCCAATCAAGCACACGATCTTCCTTAAACGACGCTTTGTCTGTTTCCTTCAAGGGATCATAGGTGCCGAGAATTTCAAGAAAGCGTCCGTCCCGCTTCTTCTGAGAATCGGCGGCGACGACCCGATAAAATGGCCGTTTATGTCGGCCCATCCGTGTTAATCGTAAATGAACTGCCACTGGCATTCTCCTCTAGTAATAAAATGAACACATGGGGAAAACGATGGTTAGTGAACCCTATCGAGCATGAATCGCCCGAATGAGTTTGCCTCGTTTTCTCCTCTTTCCGATGCCCCCTTGCCCACCAAGTAATGACTTCATCATACGGCGCGCATCCAAAAATTGCTTAATTAACCGATTAATCTCCTGAACCGACGTCCCGCTGCCTTTGGCAATACGTTTTTTGCGATTCCCGTTCAGAATCGTATGATCCCGCCGTTCTTTGGGCGTCATAGAATCGATGATGGCGACGACTCGCTTCATCTCTTTTTCAGGGACGGCAGCCTTACCACCGCCCGCGGAGCTCATCATGCTCTTGATTTTCTGACTGCCCGGTAGCATGTCAATAATCTGGTCTAACGATCCCAGTTTATTTACCTGCTGGATTTGATCTCGAAAATCCTCCAACGTCAGAGTATTACTAGAAACTTTTTTTTGCAATGACTGTGCTTGTTCCTGCGAAAAGTTCTCCTGAGCTTTCTCAATCAAGGTCAGCACATCGCCCATGCCCAAAATACGGGAGGCCATGCGATCCGGGTAAAAGGGTTCTAAGGCATCCAGCTTTTCGCCCACACCCAAAAACTTAATAGGCTTGCCTGTCGCAGCTCGAATGGACAAGACGGCTCCGCCGCGGGCATCACCCTCCACCTTGGTCAAAATGACACCAGTCAGACCTAAGGTCTCATTAAAACGCTCGGCAACGGCGACAGCCTCTTGGCCGGTCATCGAATCAGCCACGAGTAACATTTCTTGCGGTTGGACGCCATGTTGGATATCCACCAACTCCTGCATCAATTCTTCATCAATATGCAGGCGTCCTCCGGTATCCAGAAGCACCACATCGTAGCCATGCTCTCGAGCCCGAGTGACTCCGTCTTTGCAGGTTTGTACGGCTTGCGCGCCAGGTTCTCCCTCATTTGTGCCACGGTGGACAGGAACATCCAGTTCGGTCCCGAGTGAGGCGAGTTGGTCGCCAGCGGCAGGGCGTCGGGGGTCGGCGGCTACGAGCAGCACACGTTTCCCGTCAGCTTTGAAATATTTAGCAAGCTTCCCGGTGGTCGTCGTTTTTCCAGAGCCCTGAAGTCCTACCATCATCATGATGGTCGGTGGCTCGGAAGATAGATGCAGGGCGCTTTGCTCATGGCCCAAAAGATCGCGCAATTCCTCCCAGACAACCTTCACCACCTGATTCGCTGGTGTCAGGCTTTTCAGTACGTCCTGGCCGACCGCTTTTACCCTCACCTTCTCGATAAAGTCTTTAACAATCTTAAAATTGACGTCGGCTTCCAACAAAGCCAACCGCACCTCTTTCAAGGCATCGGTTATATTTTCTTCAGTGAGCACGGCTTTGCCGCGTAACTGCTTGAAAACATTCTCGATTTT
>QIMB01000165.1 GCA_003233615.1 Nitrospirota bacterium | reverse complement strand
TTCTTGATAGACCAACTCATTGCCGTTGACCCCGTCCAGTAAGGGGTCATTCCACATGGTATGGTTCCACCAGTAAAAGATTGGGTGCTCAGGTAGGTAGTAAACTGGATTGCCGTAGCTGCTACGAATATGGCCTTGGACCGTACGACCAGTTATGTAGTCAACCTCTCCATCTCCCTTTAAGGAGTACAGAGAAAGAAACAACCGCGATTCTTGGTCGTAGATTTCATCAATGCGTGTGGTTTCATCGGGCTCAGGAGGCAAGGATTGGAAGGAGGGGTTCGAAGTTTGGACCGATACGAATACGAGCCATGTTGTGAAAATGGCAACAGGTATACTCGTCATATACCATGTCCTCCGTCTAAGATTCCAAGAAGTGGTCCGGTGGGATGGCCTCATATCGAGACCATCCTCGCACACGGAACAACAAATTAGGGGCCAACGACTGCAAGACCATGTGGATCTGCTGTTTCTTTGCCGTCCACCATATGGGTGAGGCGAGCAATCCCAATCACTTCACCACTTTTTCCGGCATTGACTACCTTGATCACAGCCAGTCCAGGCGTGGATCCTTTGGCATTCTGGACACCCTTGTTATTTCCGGTCAACGGATTCGGTCCCCGCAAGTTCACAAAGGCATACTTGCCGTCCGGGGCAAACTCAATGAGGTCCGGGGCCGGATCATTGCTATGTGGGCCCACGAGTTGAATCATGTTCACGCTGAAATTCGAGATCGAATCAATGACTTCAATCATATTCCCTGCCCGATCGACGTTCCAGAGATAGTTGCCTACGGCTGAAAGACCGTGTGAATCTGAAAATTGTGTATCGCGGGTGGAAATTAATTTAGACGAGACCGAGTTAGGAAGGCCCGAGAGGTCAATAGCGTAGATATCATAGGAAAGCGGGGCGATGGGCCATCCGCCACCTGAATTTAAATACATCGTGTTGCCAATTTGATAACCGCCGCAACCAGCCGGATGAATCTCATTATGCGTAAGGGTTGTTGTGACCGTCATCGGTGTGTCCTTGACGTTAACCACCAAAAGTCCCCCTCCCCTCAACGTGACGAAGGCATAGGTGCTCGTTGCCTCGGTAATCGGGCAAATGGGGGCATTATCTGGCCGCTCTCCCCCTTCTAGGGCTTTCAAATCCAAGACATCATTTTGTGGGTCATACGAAAATGTCCCTTCCTGATAATTGGTCCAAATCCGAATGAGTTTCTTTTCAGGAATGTTGGCGGCGATCACCATTGACTGATCCGGGGTGGGCCAGGCTGCATGTACGTTCTTCCCTGTCGAGAGACAGGCGATGGGCTTTTTAGAAGCCGTGTCCATCACAAGGACATGACCAGATAAAAATGATACGAGTGCGTGCTTCTGGTCTTTCGTGACAAAGATCATATGGGGACGCCGAACGTTTTTCTGTGTGGATTTTTGGCAAAAATCATTGACTTCTTTAGCAACATCTAATGTGAACGTGGGTTTCGCCTTGGCAGGATCGGCAGCAAGCTGCTCGCCGTCATAGATATATAAAAACCCACCGCTTTTCTTTGCGGTGTCGGATTGGTCGGCAACCCATACTTCATAGGCCTGGCTTGAGGGAACCCCCCAGCCGACGACAAATCCTAAAATAATTCCTAACATCCCCAAATGCTTCTTCATATCGGCCTCCTATCGTAACTTGATGACGTTAAGATCCACTGTATGTTTTCCTGATTCTGCGCCACTCCCAAAAGATCTGACGTATAGTAGCACATGCCAAGCCTCCTCTTCAGTCAATACCAGGGGAATAAAAGAGGCCATGTCTGTCCCGGGGCTGCCATTTTTCAAGATCCAAAACAACTCCCCATCCGTTCTAGTGGCTTGCCAGGTCTTGTCTGTAAAGTTTCGCGGTAGTTTTCCCACTAGTCCCGGAATCTTGCCAAGGCCTTTTCCATCGCGTCCATGGCATGTCACACAAAAGGCTTTTCCATGAAAAATCTCCTTGCCGCTTTCAACATTCTCGGGTGTCGAGGGATAGGGATTTGTCGATGTCCTGGCTTCTTGTATTTGAGAGAGTGGCACCCGAGGCTTGAGCACTTCCTGATCCGCTGAATAGCTGACAGGCGAGACTAAGAAAAGATACAAAATGGAAAAGACTCCCCCCCAACTTAACTTACCAGATCTCATACCCATCTCCTGACATTATTCATGATAGTCGGGAGGACCCCAAGGAGTCCTCCCGAGGGAAATATCCTATTCGGTCCGGAATTTATGACCGAGGGAGTTGGGGATACTCACTCTTCCATCCGGAACCACTTGGTCATCATGCCACAAATGGAAAATGATACCATCGGTCTTTGCTGCAACCGCAGCCACTTCAGCGGCTTTGTCAGCCGGCATATCCAAGACTTGCACACGACCTGTCGCAATTTCAACCGCGTGGTCATGGAAGTTTCGGTTCCACGTGATGAGTGGAACATTTTTCCGCACAAGATCTTTCGCTAAAAAATATTCGACCGCGACCAATTTGGCATTAGGATCGGTTGATTTAAACAACAAACATTGAAGAACTTCAGGCGAAATTCCTTTGCAATAATGGTGAAATGGCCCTCCTGGTGTTCCATCAGCCATCATATGAGGAGCTTGAACGTGAATGGTGTACCCATCCGCGGGTCCTCCCCCGTCGCTCATGGCGGGTGTGGTCATACACCCCATAGCTAAAAAACTCAAAGCACCTACGAATAATAATGAACGGGATGAACGATGCATAACGGCCTCCTTGTGAGAGATGTATGATGGATTTGTCAGAATCCCTCGTTACGAAAACAGGTGAAATTATACGCAGTCTCTTGATGTGATAGCCAATGGACTTCTGGAA
>QIMB01000487.1 GCA_003233615.1 Nitrospirota bacterium | reverse complement strand
CTATGCAAGTTCAAGATGTCATGTCCACTGGGGTGGTGACTGCGCGATCCACGGATTCTCTTCGGTCGGCCGTCATTAAAATGCTCAGTCGCCATTGTGGAGCCGTCCCGATCATTGACGATGAACATAATCTGATCGGACTTGTGGCCCTTCGAGACGTCATGCTTCCTCTGTTCCCCCAACTTGGAGACTACATCCATGACAATGTTCATAGCCGGGATTTTTTAGAAATGGAAGAAGGGTATCCCGAGGTCCTACGTCGCACCATTGAATCTGTGATGACTCACAATCCTCTGACCATTTCCCCTACAATTTGTATCTTAGAAGCCGCGTCATTTATGGGCCGCAAGAATTTTCGGCGCATTCCTGTTGCCGAGGATGGAAAGCTCTTGGGAATGGTGAGTATCGGGGACATCAACCGTGGCTTATTTTTCAATAGAGGTTTTCTGAATCAATAACTTAGGGGGGGATGCTGACAACTTTATCGCTGAACCCTCTAGGAGTTCATCTTATAAGCATGCGTATTCTACGTCATTGAGCTACCCTTTTGTCCGCTGTCGGTAGTCGTGCTACATAGCGGTCATGGGATGTCATCGTGACGGAGAGAAGATTTTTCTTGCGCCTACCTTTTTTCTCCCACTCATTTCGTACACAACGCAGGTTCCGTTTTTTTCTTGACGGGGAATGATTCTATCATGCAAGTCGTTATCTAGCTCGTTCGATTAGGATTTTTCGAGGATGTGATGAACAAATGTTCCGTCTTTCGTTTTATTTCCTAGAATACGATTACCAATGCAGATTCCAGAAGGCACCCGAGTATTTGCTACGCACAATCGTGTTGCTTGGGATAATTTTTATAGGATTGAATGGGTGTTTGGGGAGATTTGAAACAAAGCCTGTTTTGACCTCGTCTTGCAATATCAATTGGCAACAGATAGCTGGGATCACTTCTGGAATACTTCCTCATTCAACCGCTGTTGATGGTCTACATGTGCTCGTATTTAATATTCATGATCGGCTGCTTCCTGGATCTGTATTTTCAAGCGGCGGCCACACTGAAGAAGAAATGGCCTGCATCGGGGATCTGGCGAAGAAGTTTGATCTCGTATTGTTTCAAGAAGCCTTTGTGCGTCCAGCTCAAATCGCCCGCTACACGAAACATGCCTGGTCTGATCACCCCTTGTTTGCCGAAGGCGGTGGTGGCGACTGGTGGCCGCTTCGGATGGTGTGCGAGATATGCTTGAGTCCCGGTCTGCTCATGCTGGCCCGGGAAAAACCTGAGTTTACCTACGCCGAACCGTATGAGACTTTTGCGGGTTGGAATACCGCGATCAATAAAGCTGATGATTTTTTTTCGAAAGGATTTCAGCTTGTTCAATTTCCAACCTTTTGGGTCTTGAACAGCCACATGGATTCAGGGCGGGGGCAGGATAGCATTGATGCCCGAGCCTTGCAGTTTCAGCAAATCACGGCGGCATTAAAACGGTTGGTTCCTAATGAGGCCCCCTTGCTTATCGGTATGGATTCAAACTTGCGACCTCATCAAGAAGAACAAGATGGAAACTTTTTGCGGGAATTTCTCGAAGCGAATGGATTAACTCTAGTGCGTCAAAGCGGACCGGATCTAATTGCAGCAAGAAACATCAAAACGGAGATCCCACAATCCTTACCACTCAAAGACGTCCTCAGCGATCACAACGCCTTGTCGATTGTCATTCGTCCCCTATCGAAGCCCTCTTCTTCACTATGATTGCGGTGAGGGCTTGTCGTTGCTTGCGCACAAGAATTAACGGATTAAAGCTGTGGAAGTGGGAGATGCCAACGACGTTGGAGAAGTTGATGGATCGCATTCTTCATGTCAGGAGGAGACAAATGGATACGTCCGCCGTGGCCTGGCAACACCCACTCAAATGAATGGTTCAGTAATATCTTGACCGACCTCTCCAATTGTACGTCATCCCATACCAGATTTTTTGGTGTACCAAGTTGCTGGCGGACGTGATCCCACCACAGATGATCACCTGAGAACAAGAACCTATTGTTGTACAACAAGGCCATGCAACCTGCGGTGTGACCGGGCACAGGAATTACGAGAAATTCTGTTTCAGTCTGGACGATATCTTTGCCGTCAATCACCCACTCTGCATCGGGCAGGGCGTGGGCATCGGCCCGATGAATAATCTGTGTTGCTCCAAAGGCCTTGGCATATCGGGTAGCATCTGCCACGTCATCCTTGTGGCTGAGGAAGATGTATCGGATCCCTCCTTGCGCTTTAAACGCTTGGACAAGATGCGTAAGGTATCGGGGAGAATCTATCAGCCAATTTCCTTTGGGATGCTGGATGAAATAGCTATTGGCGCCGAATGACTTCTCCGAGTTAAATCCGACATAATATACCTCGCTTTCTACCTGCAGTGGGAATGACATTTTAGCTTTCTGGAGCATGGTGGAATTCTTCTTGACGGTGCCGATGGATCCCACCGGACAGGCAATCAGTGCCTGGTACGCGGCGAATTCTTCCTTTACAGATTCGGGTTGACGGAATACGGAAGAATAGTCGCTATCCTCAATGAATGTCGTAGGGGCCAATTGCCGACAGGTATCGCAGTCGATGCAAGTAGAGTCAACAAAATAATTGCCATCGATATTTGTTTGTAAGCGCTTTGAGAGGCTAGCCATAATCGGGATATCTCACGTTAGAATTATACCGATCAAGAAGACGCCCATGTAAAGGTCTAACACATACGAGCGTTACAGGGTAAACAGAGTTCAGGCGATAGCGATCATGGTCGCACTATCGATGTCTGAGATACATATCAATTCCCTTGAAATGTTCGTCTACTAAGAGAGAGCAAGGGATGCC
>QIMB01000467.1 GCA_003233615.1 Nitrospirota bacterium | reverse complement strand
AACGTATTGAGGTGGCCGAATATCCGTTGGAAGTCGAGACCGGCGCTGGGAATGAGTTTCTCTATCATCCATTACTCCGAGGCGGGTTTTTGGATGATGTCGACGAATGCTTCACCGATCAAGAATTAGCTGAATCATGTATGCAGAGCATAGCCGTAGATATATCGCGTTTTGTTCCCTTAGTCGCCCAGCGTTGTGTGATGTCTGGCTGGGTTCCACATTATTCTTCGTGATCGCGTGAATTAATCCGCTGGAGTAAGACAACCTGTCCATCGTGTGGGCATTCGAGCTCCTAAATGCTAGCCTATAAGGTTGACCAATCATTGAGAAGAATATACCAAGCCTCACGTGATTGTTCCTTCGTCATTGTACTCATTGCAGGTGGATTGTGGAGTGGGTGTGATCTTGTAGGAGGCGCATTCAATTATAAACCAAAGGATTTACAGGAAAACTTGAGTGCAGAGGCCCGGGCCTTGATGGAACAGGCATTCAAAGGTATTGATACGTCAGTGCGGCGCGACTACCACACGCATATATTGGGAATGAATACCGATCTTAACGGCACGTTTGTCAATGAAGGCTGGCAATCACCTTGGAGTGGGTTGCTTCATTATATTCAATTTGAGGTGTATAAAAGTTCCGCGGCCATTACTGATGTTGAACAGGCCGATGCGCAATACCTTGCCCGCCTGAAGGACCTTATCCAGCACATGCCTCACGCTGGCAAGTTCGGCATCATGGCCTTTGATTATTTTCATAATGAACAGGGTCAGCCCGATTTGTTGCTCACAACATTTCATGTGCCTAATGACTATGTCATGAAAATTGTGCAGGAGAATCCGGACGTTTTTTTTCCTATTATTTCTATCCATCCCTATCGAACAGATGCGACCACAGTCCTCAAACAGTACGCAGAACAGGGCGTGCGATTTGTGAAATGGCTACCCAATGCCATGGGCATTCACCCCGCATCGGAGACGATGAAGGATAAGTTAGAAGCCTACTATGAAATTATGCATGAGTATGACATGGTGCTCATATCGCATACAGGTGATGAAAAGGCCACCGAAGCCGAAGAATTTCAGAATCTTGGAAATCCCCTATTCTTACGAAAAGCATTAGATAGGGGAGTGAAAGTCGTCATGGCTCATCTCGCGAGCCTGGGAGAATGTACAGAAGAAGATGCTAGTATTTGTCCTCCTGGGACTCCCTATATTGATGTGGCTATCCACATGCTGAAAGAGCCTCAATACCAACAATTATTATTTGCAGATATCTCCGCGTTGACTCAAGATAATCGAAAAGACAACCTCAACAAAGTTTTGGCGAATACCGCTATCCATTCCCAACTCATCAATGGAAGTGATTATCCCTTGCCCGCTGTCAATATTGTGATTCAGACCAGAACTCTTGAATCTTCCGGGTACATTACGGCTCAAGAGCGAACAGCCCTTAATGAAATCTATGACTACAATCCCCTACTTTTTGATTTTGTGCTGAAGCGCACATTACGCCATACCGAAACCGGTATGAAGTTCCCTCATTCGGTGTTTGTTGAACATTCGCTACTGCCTACAGATTAAGGGTATGTGTGAAAATCCATTTTAAAACGGTGTTTCTTCTGTTTCGTCTTTTAAGCTGAATTAGATTGAATAGTGGAGATCAGATCATGAACATGCATTGACAAACCTCATTCAAAAGACACTGTACATCAAGGCTTCTTGGTTTCCTGCATGTTTTTCTTCTCGCCAGCCTGAGTGCAAGCTGTGCTCATCAACCACGGAACATCGCCACCTACATTCAAGCGCTGGAGCGGCCTGAACGGAATGAATATCAACAACCGGACAAGATTATCGAAGCCTTGGTCCTCAATCCTGGAATGGTGGTGGCTGATGTGGGAGCAGGTTCGGGTTACTTCACGCGAAGCTTGGCCCAAGCGGTGGGAAATACGGGCCAGGTCGTTGCAGTCGATGTCGAGCAAAAAATGTTGGATTACAACAAACAAGAGTTGGAAAAACTGGGAATTGCCGACCGGGCCAAGTTCATTCTTGCCAAACCGGATGATCCGTCACAGCCTGAAAACCGTGTAAACCTGATCTTCTTGTGCAACGTCTATCATCACGTCGAACATCATGTCGACTATTTTGCCAAGACCAAGTCCGCGCTGACCCCTAATGGAAGAGTCGTGATCATCGACTTCTACCATGATGAACGGTCAGGCAAACTTGGCTTTCCCAAACACCATTTGGTTCCGAGAGAACAAGTCATTACGAATATGGAACAAGCCGGGTATGTTCTTTCTAAGGAACACACCTTCCTCTCACGCCAATACTTCTTGGAATTTGTGAAAACCCAAAAATGACAGTGAGGGCTAGACCGATTTCTTGGGCTTCATTATCATAAGCATCGGTTGATTAATAGTCTTGTATTCTATTCCATTTACGGAAAATGGTATCGCGCTTTCGCTAAAAGCTTTGAAAAGACAGAACTGCTCAGTCCTAGCGGCTGATAATTATCTTAACCACTTTGGTAGCCTCAATTGGATTCGCGGGTTTGTAATCGTGCAATCGAAGGACGACATCAACTGAATATAAGACCTGCAATACATTGACCGGATGCGGGTACAAACATCGGCGCATTCAACACTCGGAAAAAATTATGTTAGCGGGGATGTCCATACCAATGCGATTGAAGGATTTTGGTCGCTGACAAAGCGCGGCATTGGTGGAGTGTATCAGCCGTCTCTAAGAATCATCTCCAGGGATATCTCAATGAATTCGCATGTTGTTACAACCAACGTCATAAACTACGCGCTCAGTTCACGTCACTTCTTTTTCGGTCTGCGCTTCCCTAATGGCGTAAC
>QIMB01000034.1 GCA_003233615.1 Nitrospirota bacterium | reverse complement strand
ACATTTACATACATTCATACTTCAAAATTTACTTGTACTGTTAATTTTTCAATATAAATCCCTTTTTGGTTCCGGCTTGTCCAGGTTAGGGCACGGTGAGCCGACAAGACAGACAAACTCTATAAAATTGAACATCATTATTACAAAGTCGGTGGATAATGTTTGGGCATGTGCCACATGAAGTTAGGATCGATATAAGGAATATCGTTCTCATGCTTTTCCATCAAAGCTAGTTTCTTCTTCAACAACTGTCCGAAATTATTTCCATAGATATGCATGTTTTCGCCAATTGTGGATACCGCCATGAATTCAATCGGGCTGTGCTCCCAAAGGTCCAGGAGTCCCTTTGTATTCTCGATCTCCATGTTCACCATTGCTTTGACCTTTGAGCGATAAAGTGATTTTTCTGCAGGAGTTTTTGCTTCGATATATCCATGCACGCCTTCAATCCACGCTACCACGTCGCGGAGTGTCAAAGCATAATGTCTGTAAGTCCTTAATCGTATAAGGACGTCCTCGAATACATGCGCCTTTTCACTCCCTTTTGTTATGGAAGCCAATTGATCTCTTGTCATCTCTATAGCACGCCTTATCTGAGGCAGAACGTCGCGGTCAAATTGTTTTCTCTTTTCTGCTGCCTGCTGCACAGTCAGAAAATTCCAGAGCATATCGTTGTTCAAGTCTATACGCGTTGGATTGTTGAATGTCGAGAGCATGAACTTCTCATAATAAGCACGCTGGCTATCCGGAATAGCTTCGATGTTCGGAACAAACGGCCGGGTCGATAGTTTGTACCACGGGTATCCAAACGTGGCATAGGGAACGCCATCAGGGAAACCCATTACGGAGGAATCTGCCGTCGTCCAGATACTTATAAGTTTGGAAGCGTATCTTCGTCCGACCCATTTGTCCGCTACATTCGACAGTATTTCTTTCAAACTAAGATTCGGATTCATTTGAAACTCGTGTATGACCTCTGCGTTGACATCGTACGGGTCTAAAGATGCCGGTGTGGTTTCGGAGAGAACGTATCGATAATGGTCGTGGTAGGCCTGAGTAAGTTGCGAATACACTAAATCCGGAAAGATCGCCCCGATTGAATTGTTGTTGGCTGCATTGATTGTCATTTGAGTCTTGGAACCATACTTTTCCCATTTTTTCTCCATCTTCTCATTGAACGCGATTTGATCTTTCGACTGTCCGGACCAATCGCCGACGTCAATACCGTTCCCAAGTCCCGGGATGATATACTTCAGCTCCAACGGAGTAAATGAGCCCAAGTCGACAATCAGACGAAACTTAGGATTAAATTTCCTCGCCTCGTTAAGGATAAGATGATAGTAGGTGAGGACATTCTCAGCAGCCTTTCTCGCTACATAATCATCTCCCTTCCATTCGCGCACGAGGTAGGGACCGCCATTGCGCCCAGCATAGAGCCTGTTTACAAACTCAAATCCGGAACCGCTATCGTTCGACCAGATCTCGATAAAGCTGAGGTCCGGTATGGCTTTCATTATGTTATCGACCAACTCGCGATAAGATCGCTGCACGGCGGGATGGGCAATCGTGAGAGTATATCTCGGGAGATAGCTTTCTCTAGGGTGGTCGACTCGCGCTCCGCGGAGGAATCCGTATTTATCCCAGAAATCATGAGGCATTGTCCGGGGCGAACAGATCTCAAGACCGGGCGCCAAACCGTATTTCTTGGCAAGAAGTGCATTGCGCTTCAGGAAGTTGAGATTCGCCTGAAGATAATATGCCGGGTAATAACCTTTCAACAGCTTGCTCGTCACAAATTGATCAAGATCCGGCGTGTAGTCATAGAATTCCGAGTACTTATCACCGGGAGGACCCTGTTCAAACGGATGCGGAACTCCAAGTCCGTTGATAGTAATATGTGTGAAACCCTCACTCGCGACTTGTTTGATGTATGCGGCGGGATTAAAACCGCGGGCATACCGGCGCGTGCCAACCAGGAAATCACTGTAATTTCTCAACCACCTAAAAGCAGGCGTCATGATTTTCCCGTTCACAAACTCGTCGACGTTCTTGTCACTCCAACTTTTTATTTGACTATACGTTGCGTAAAGAAGATATTCTTTTGAGACCACCAACTCTCCTGAACCCTCGGAATCAATTTTAAAGTACATCCAATCAGAATCGTCGGCTTTCAATTGCTTTCCATCCGGAATTGGTGCAAAATTTTCATCTGCAATGGAAACTCTAAACAAGCCTGGTTCGCCGAACGTTCTTCCCTCCTTAAACCTTACAACCTTTGCCTGTGACGCCAGCTCATGCACAATGGCACTTGCGACAGTGAAGTCAACTTCTCTTCCATTCGCCGGATAAGCCACAATCTTCACATTCCTCAGAGCTTCTATAAGAGTTGATGCCTCCATTGTACTCGCCCCATACACTAGGAAGATCGAGACAGCAAATAAAAAGTAACTTCTAAACAAATTTTTCAGCATTATACACTCCTATGTTTTTTATATAGTTTTTTCAAAGACCATAGCTTTCAAGGACAAAAAGATTCCCATTACAATTATTAAGGGCTTGACTTCATTCTTGGTCAAGAGCGACCTCAAGATTTTCAGTAAGGCATGCATTGCCGCAAATTGAAAAACCTCCTGTAAATACATCTCTTCAGTCCGCATCTTCTCGTCCACAACTCCCATCCCAACAATCAGTCCACTGTTCAGTATAGTTTGTAGTATCTTATCAGTAATATTCGTGTTATTTTTGGCAGAAAATATTGATTTGTAATTGGTTCAATATTTTATAAGAATGATCGTATGACTGTATGATTGTATGTCAAAAATTGATTTTAGTAAATTAGTCATATGCACAGTGTCCTTCGGACA